>CAISYK010000897.1 GCA_903889605.1 uncultured Bacteroidota bacterium | reverse complement strand
CATTACTATTATTTTATTATGTCCGCTGTGACTGATGACTGCGAAGCATTTCTGCGGCACTCCATTGGAATCATTTACAAACTGTTTTGTAGAAAGTAATTTATGAATCAAGAAAGTAATTTTTTATTGAAGAAAAATTTGAGCTTGAAAATAACCCTGCCTGTTTTTTCAACCAGAAGCAAATTCTGGTTACAGCTAAGGCAGAAATATACGCAACTAGTTGCGCATATAAGAATGTTGGCTGTAATTAAATTAAAAAAGACAAAAATGAACGTTAGACTTTATTTTATTTTATTTTATTTACCTTTTCTCTCGTTTGTACCTAGACAAATTAATCATAGTTCGAAAGATTATAAAAAATACAAGAATATTGCAGATAGTATTTTTCATTCCTCGCAAACATTAGATTCGTTTTCCTTTCAAAGGGTTTACTATGATTCAATTTTAGACCAACCAAAAGTTGCTGTTATGGTAGGACATCTTTTTACTTGCATTGATAGAAATGCAATTGTTATTTATTCAACAACCGATAGCACCTTAGACCTAAACTTATTTGAAATTAAAAATTCAAAGTGGAATTTAGCGCAACGACAATCAATTAAATGTTGGTCGACTGGGCCTGCGGACAAATTTGTTTTTTTTGACAACCTTAATGAGAACAAAACCAATGGCCTCCTTATTTTGACAAATGTTTGGTTAATCAGAACTGGCGAAAATTTTAAAGCATTTCTTTTTAAGAAAAACAAAATGGCTGAAGTAAAAGGTTTTGAAAATTTTCCAAATCCAGTATATGATAGCAAAACAAAAAAAATTTACTCATATATGGGAACAGGTTGTGCTGATATGACAATGGAATTCTTAGAGGGCGCAATTCGAAAGGACTCTATTGTAACTCTGCTCGCCATTGGTTGCGACTGTTGTTCAGACACGGAAAACGCGGACAGTTGTTCAATTTATATAAATAACAAGAAACCTTTCAAAGTACAATACGACAACTCTTACAAATACGTTCAACCGTTTTACCAAGACTTTTTGAAAAATAAACTGAAACAAATAAAAGAAAATTAACTACAGCCAACATCGGCTAAGCTCTACAGCCGTTAATAGTCAGCCAGAGCATTTGAGTCCGCTTTGAAAATAGGTCGTGGCAAAAACCTTTCGCAGCGGTATAAATTTATTTTTTATTTGGTTTTTGCCACTGGTAATTTTATAATTTCGTTCACGAAATCGGCTGCAGCGCCAAGCCTGCCGTTGTGCGCAAGTTTATTAAAAAAAAATCGCAAAGTGTTTTTGAAGTCGCATTTCGACTTTTAATAAAAAATAAAAACTTTAATGACCGTTAATATAATGCGACCTCCATCTTACGACCACTATTTAAAGGATTAGGCGGAATAATTAGTAACAAAAAATAACATAGTACATGAAACACTTTAATATTATAATTTCATTAGTTTTTCTCTTTGCATCATGTAATGTAGACCGAAAAGGAAACGACAATATTCAAACTATTAATCCTGAAAACATTCAAGTCGGACCAATTCGCCACGACACATTAACATCAGGACAAATTGAGAAAATAACTCGAATTCAATCTGCATTTGCTGAAGTTTATCCAGTAAGTTTGGAACAGACAATTACCGACTTTAAAAGAGACTTGAACCCAGACAGCGAAATTGACATTTGGTTAAACATGGCAAATGCATATGAAAAATATTTGAACTCCAAACAAGGAAAGCTGACCTTGGATATTAAAAAAGAAGTTTATAAACTTATTTTATCAAGGTCAATGATGCCAACTGACGAAGCAATTAAAAACTCTAAATTGACAATATTAACTGAAAAGGAAGCTCAAGAAGTTGTAAGCTTTTATACTGCAGACCCTGACCCAATTGATGTTATAAAAAAATAACGACCTCCATATTATTGTTAAAAAATTTTTATGACCGTTGTTTAAAGACTTCTAATTTGTTAGGTGAACTTTTAATTAAAATGTTTTCAAAAATTACGAACGTTACTTATTTTGCGACCCGTGCGCTACGACCCTTGTTTAAAAGGACTTTCAGACCGTTGTACCCAGACTTTTCTCGAATTTGTAATTCGACTGAAAAGTAAACATGCGCACAACATCGGCTAAGCGATATGGCCGTTAACAGTAAGCTTCATCATTTGAGTTCGCAATGAAAATAGGTCGTGGCAAAAACATTTCACAGCGGAAGAAAATTATTTTTTATTTGTTTTTGCCACTGGTAATTTTATAATTTTGCTTACGAAATCGGCCACTATCGCCAAGCCTGCCGTTGTGGGCAATACAAGCGGAAAATTTTACGCAGAAAATAAAGTCCTCGGCAGACTGTCTTTCATCGCATCGACAAACATTTTAATAAATTGAGAATTCATCGTTCTTTCACAAATTCACT
>CAISYK010000896.1 GCA_903889605.1 uncultured Bacteroidota bacterium | reverse complement strand
TTACTAATCTGTGAATCTGCGGCTAATTTCGACTTAAAAGACGGACTCGAATTACGCTTCACAATAAAAAATATCAGATTTTAAATTTTTTCAAATTATAAGTAAGCGTCAGCATATAATAACGGTTCAGCACATTTGTTTTATTGTCCTCAATATATGTTTCAGTTACTGATCTATTTATACTTGTATTTTGCCCAAGCATATCAAAAACACTAACTTTTACTTCAAGTGAACGGCTTTTTAATAGTTTATATGCCAGCGAAGCATTCCATAACAAATAACTTTGGTTAAAGCTCTGCGAAAGTCCTGTGTAAAGAGTCTGCGTAAGATTTGTATTAAACACTATATTTTTTAAAATTATCCAGTTTAATTTTAAAGAAGCTGTGTGGTAAAAATAATTATTGTTAGATGCTGTTTGAATGCTGTTATTTACAATGCTGTAATTGGCGTTATACGAGATATTAAAATCAACATTTTCACTGATATTACTGCTTAGTCCGGTACCCCCGGTTAAATTATATGTATTGGCAAGGTTTTTTTCACCATTAATCAATGCGGGGGTGCGGCTATAGTTAACTGATGCATTAAAATTCAAGTTACATTTAATCTTGCTCACAGGTAAAGCATAAGTAAGAAACCCTCTACCATTCCAATAACCCTGCAAATTTACCGGTTTTGTGAGCTGACTTCCCCTTTGTAAAACAAATGAATTATTGATAGTAGTATCATGTGAAGGAATTAATGTTGAATTCCCAATATAATCCTGGGCATAATTTCCATACAGAAAAGCAAACAGCCCAGTTGCTTTTTCCATATTTGTTTTTCCATATCGGAAAATTAACGTGTGTTGGTAATCTTGTTTAAGATCAGGATTACCCGTGCTTAGCAGCAATGGATTACTATTGTTAATGACATTTTGCAGCTGCGAGATAGTAGGGTTAGTATTAGAAGTGCGGTACATGATCCGTAAATTAGTACCGCTCGAAAATTTATAATTGAACATTGCCTGCGGAAGAAAGCTGAGAAAAGTTTTATCAACAGAAAAAGCAACTGGAAAGTCCTGACTGCCATTAAGTGCAGCATATTGAATATTTAAACTTGTCATGAACATAAATTTCTTTTTATTCAAATTATATCCAATGCCGGCGCGGTTTGACAAATAAATGCTTTTATATTTATTACTCAGCAAAGTATCTAAATATGAGTAGTTATCACTAATTGGATTAAAATTATATGTTTCCTTATTATTAAAACTATTAGTATATGATGGAGTATAAGTAACCATTAATTGACTGAAACTGTCTAACGGCTCCGTATAAACAAGGCTTGAAGAAAGTGTATACCCGTTTGAATTTTGGTCTGAGTGCTGATCAGTAATCGAACTGTCATTCAAAAAATAATATTTACTTAATGAGTACAAGCTGCCGTTACCGCTTTTGTTATTCATGTCAGTGCCTATGTTCCATGAAAAAGTTCTTCCGCGTTTTTCAAATTTATGCTGCAGCAAAATATTGTTAGAAAACGTATAACCCGAATTATAAGAGCTGCTTACATTATTTGTTTTACTTTCAGGAGTATTTTCGTTTGTACGAATATTATTGCCTGTTACAGTAGAATTCGCATTGCTCTCCTGCAAATTAAATTTTGGAGTAATAGTAATTGAGTTGCTTGAATCTATTTTATATTCAAATTTTAAATTGAACCTGTGATTATTATTTTTATTTCCTGCCTCACTATTTTCATTATAATATAATCCGCTGTCAGTTGCAGTAAAATAATTTCTTGTAAGGGATGTGATGTTTTCATTGTCTGTTTGATTGAAAAAATAACTTCCGGTTACCTTAATTTTTTTGCCCCATTTATCGCTGTAATTTACTCCAATCGCTTGTGTAGTAGAAATTCCAGATTGCGGCCCTACTAAAAAATTATTAATACTATTTCCGCCGGGACCGCCGCCGCCAGGACCGCCGCCGCCTTGATGTCCGCCGCCGCCGCCCGGTCTTCCTCCCATGCCGCCTCTGCCTTGTCCGCCGGAATTGCCTCCGGTAGCCCCAAGTAAATCCTGTGTACTGAAATTTTGCTGGTTAATATTATTGGAAAGTCCAAGTATAGATATTCTTCTGTCGCCTGAAAAAAGATTAATATTACCGCCGGCAATATATCGATTATCGGTACCGTAACCAGCATATATTTTTCCGAATTGCCCGTTGTTCATGCCGTTTTTTGTAATAATATTAATTGTTTTGCTCGACTGTCCGTCATCAAAACCTGTAAACTGAGCCTGATCACTGGATTTATCAAATATCTGGATCTTATCAATTATTTCTGCAGGTATATTTTTTAGTGCCATGTTGGGGTCATCGCCAAAGAAAGGTTTGCCATCCACAAGCACTTGTTTCACATCTTCGCCGTGTGCTTTCACAGTTCCATTGTCGGAAGTAATACCAGGCATTTTTGATATAAGATCTTCTGCATTTGCATCAGGATTGGTTTTATAGGCCTTGGCATTATATCCAATAGTGTCGCCGTTTTGCTGAACACGTTCTTGTTTGCCTGCAACAGTAATGGTTTTTAAAGAAGTTATTGAGGGTTTCAGTTTTATAATTCCTAAATTTTTTTCCAGTTGATTTTCGGTTAGTGAAAAACTTTCCGTTTTAAATGTTTGATAACCAAGTATTGAAAATTTTAAAAGATAATTTCCAAAAGGAAGAGATTTAATTGAAAAATTTCCATTTTCATCAGATACTGCTCCGCCTGCAATTGAAGAATCTTTCGTATTAATTACAGCTGCTGTTCCATATGCTACAGCTTCTGATGTTTTTATATCTTTTATACTTCCTGAAACGCTTCCGCTCAATATATTTGAGTTTTGTGCATGAATATTAAAAACACCTGCCGCACTAATAACAAGTAAAAAAAACAGATTAAATCGTTTTCTCATTTTATTTAAGTATAACCTTAAATCCGCAAGTTCCGAATTTGTAATTTGAAAATTTATTTTGTAAGGTAAAAATAGGCTTTTCAGATAAACTCAGGCTCTATTTTATTGAATTTTTTGTTTTTTTATGTCGA
>CAISYK010000895.1 GCA_903889605.1 uncultured Bacteroidota bacterium | reverse complement strand
TGTTAAAGGCGAGTGCCCGAGGGTTTCGAGGCTTCGAAAGCTATCGAACAAGAATCCTCTTTTACTGTGGGAAACTGGATATGACAATCTAACGGCGAAGTAAAATGAAATTTTCGTTCCATTAAAATCCGCGAAGAGCCCGATGTTGTATGCTGCCCTTTATTCATTTTATTTTTTTTATAAGTCATTTAGTATTGGTTTTGTTGTGCGTTGGCTTGTAGGCTCTTTTGCAATTTTTTTGCTATAGCGTTGGCTTGTGTGAAATTGCAAATATGCCACCAATAGTTATGGTTAAAATGTAAAGTCAAAGTCATCATTATTACTTTCTTCATTATTATGTTTATGCGGTCTTTTGAACTTGTATTTGGTGGTGTCATATTTCACGTTGCAGTTTGAACATTGAAAAATGTCATCACTTGTTTCTGTCATTTCAGATTTACATTTGTAGCAAAAATATTCTCCTCTTTCAAGGTGCCCCAACTTTTCATTTACACATTTAACTAAGTTGTCGTGTATGTAGCCTCCTGTTAGCTTTAAGTTCGATAATCGACGTTCTAACATATTGTGTGAACAGCAACTTCCACAATTATCGCAGATAAATAAACCATTATTACATCGTTCTGAAATTCTGCTATCTATAATATTGTTACATTGTCCATTAAGGCAATGATTTAGATAAATTTCTTCATTATTATTACATTCAATATTTCGACATTGAAATCTTACAACAGAGTATGCAGCAAAGTTACTTGTTCCAAAATCAGAAGGATACAAAATGTGACCACAGTCTTTACAATAAAGTTTTTCCAATAATCTATTAAAGCGATTTATTAAAGCAATAAATTGATAATAATAGCCTTTGGGAATGTAATCTCCCATTTTGTTTGTTTCATCGGTATTTAATCCTAATATTTCACAAAAGTCAAGCAGTGTATATTTTTCCCATTCGTTTGTTGGGTGGATTGTTTCGCATTTACTAAAACAAGGTTGACTGCCACACCACCAAAACTCCTGTTTAAATATTTCGTGAGATTTGTTTGCTAATCTGCCCTCGCAAAACGATATTCCGTTTGGGATATTTGGAACTTCTGAATAGCCTTGTTTAATGGTTCTTTTAAATTCTGCTAAGTGAATATTGTTTGTATAATTACTACCTTCAAAGTCAAGATAAAATCTATGCAATTTTGCGAATTCTAATACTTCCTTTTGATATTGAGAAGGAACACCCCATACTTTGGTTTCATTATTCCATTTTCTTGCAGGTAGTGACTTAACGGCTTCAACTAAATTAGGATTGTAGTCAAAACTAATAGCAAAATAAAACCTATTATCTCCATATTTTACTTTAAAAATCTTTCCATTTCTACTCCAGTCGTATTCAGCAGTAAGTCTGCCTAAGCACTTTTCAAAATAATTCGATAGTTTAAAACGTCTTTTTTTGTCAAGATTTAAATCATCTAGAATAACTGTCAATAGCTCACTTTCAACAAAAAAACGTTGGTTTTGTTTGTAAGAAAGTAATGTTTTTATCATTACATCTGTTGAAATATCAATATGTATCTCTGGATTGAATTTTAGATTTGTTTTGTATAAATCTAAATCAAACCTTATAAGTTCATTTAGATTTTCAATGGTTAAATCAAATTGACCATTCGCTTTAATAAAAAACAATTTTCTTATTATTCTTACTTGTTCATCCGGGGCGAAGTAGATGAATTTCTGTTTTAGTAATTTAAAATCTAAAATATCATCTTTGTCTAATACCCAAAGAATTACATTGTAGAAATCGTTTTGAAGTTGTTTTATCCTTTTTAAATGCAATTCGTCTAACTGTAACAGATACTTTATGTGATTTATTTGCTTGTAGAATACTATTCTATCTTCTACAGAAACCTGCTTATGTAGAAATGAGAATAGAAATTCCGACATTTCTTCGATTGTTGTTGCATTGTTTTTAAACCATTTATCTATTTGAGCATAGTTTTCAAATTTATCTTGTAACAATTCTTCAATTTTGTGTTGCGGAAATACTTTTGCTTTCCCTACTTCCCAAAATTTAAAGTATTCCGATTGTTCAATTGTGACAAATACTTTATTATCAAATAAATTAAAATATTCAGAGTCTAAAAATTCAATTGCTAAGTCATAAAGCCAACTCAATGAGTTTATTTTGTCATGTGTAACTTTTTCGGTTAAAATGTGTTTGATGAGAGGTTTGTTTTCCGATATGTTTTTAAATATCTTTTTACAATCTTCTTTTTCAAATTGGTCTATGTTTTGACTAACGATGTTTTGAGGAACATCCTTTATATAACCTTTTAAAAACAAATGGTATCGCTGTTCATCGTTGCTTTGGGCATTAACGTAATCAGTAAATGATTCTATTAACTCTCGTCCTTTTTTATCTTTCCAAAATTCCCCATCAAAAAGAACTTCTAAAAAGTCAAAATAATAACTAAGTGAATTTTCTTTTTTGACTAATCCTTCGAGCAAAGCAAAACTCTTTTCAAAAGTATATTCGTCAGAATATTTTTTCAAAAGTTCAAATTGCTTGTCAGTTTGTAACTTAGTAAGGATTGATGTTCGCTTTTCAGATTGAGTGTCTTTGTCAAGAAAATATTTTGAAACACATTCAAACGGTGCGTCTTCTATTATACCTATAATCCAAAGCTCAGGTTTAAATTCATCTGAACAATTTTGAGCAATTATTTTATGAATTGCTTTTGTTACTTTGTTTTTCTCATTGTCAGTGAATTGATTAGGAATAAGTTGTAATAAACGATTGTAATTATTAAAATCATCACTATTTCTTATTGTGCCAAGTTGAGTGGCTTTTTCAGTTAATTCAACTACAATTCTCTGACTGTATAAATTATCTAATTGATGTTTTCTGTTTTCTTGTTCTGTTTCGTTTTCAAATTCAACAAATTGATATAGCTCTTTTATTTCGGCAGAAGTAAGTGTTTCAATGTTGCTGAATTTATTATTTACATAGTATGAGCTAAAATCTGAGCCGAAACCGTATTTCAAAATACGGCTCAATTCTGATTTTCCGATTTCACGAATGTGTGCTCTTAAAACGCTTTCAGGAATTTCGTAATCATCCATTCCATTGTATGAAATGAATTTAAACTTCTTCTGCCTCCATACACTAAAGAGAAGTTCTTCATTTAAGTTTTTACCATAATGAGAATAAATCTTGTTTAAAATGTTGCACACTATGTCGCTTGAAAAATGCTTTGGAAGTCTATTTTCAATTAGTTCGCAATAGGAAACAAATTGTTCTATTTTTAAGTCGTTATCAAAATAATCAATAATATAATTTGATATTTCTTCTTCATTTTTGTTTTGAAAGAAATATTTTAAAGACAGTTCAATTAAACTGAACGATTGTATTTCTTTTCGATGATATGGATTACCTCGTTTTCCTTGTCCAGTTACTTCAACTTCTATTTTTACGCTGTCCGCCTTTCCTAAATGACTTAAAATGACTTTCCAATCTTCTGGATTACCTACTAACCGACTGCTTTCAGCGGATTTTCTATTTTTTATTTTGTCAATTTTTGGTAAAAAAGCTACTGGGGTTCCTTTTAAAATTTTATCTGGAGAAGTTGTAAAACTATTTATGTGAAGAAAATACTCTTCTCCATCAGATGTTCCAACAACACCAAAACCTTTGTCTTTGTCAAACCATTTTACAAGTCCAATTAACATACTATTGTGATTTTTATGCGTTGGAGCAAAATCAAATGTACTGCATTAGGTCGACTATGAGCGTGGGGTTACAGCTCTTTTGATTTTGCTTAAGCGTTAGCATTTTATCTTTCTTTTTTCGGTTCATTTTCTGTCGGTCGTGTGTCTTTAGGATTGCACACAACGGTTGGCGGCTTTGCGTTCTGGCGGGATTTTTAGCACAAATGTTCATACGAAGTACAAATGTTTGTAATAGCAGAAAAGCGTCAGACGAAGCACGAAGCCCCGCCTGACGCAAAACTGCGGTTATGGGCTGCTCTTATTTGTCTGTCAATTTTACCACTGCTGTTTTACCTGTCCAAAAGCCACCACTTAAATGTAAGTCATAAATTCCCTTTTCAGGAACTTCAAATGCAAGAAGACCTTGTTTTTGAATTTTTGGATTACACTGTTTTAAAAACAATGTTTCTTTTCCGTCCATTTCTAACGCAGTTGTTGCGTCTGTTGAACTTTCAAATTCTGTTCCGGAAGCATCTGTTAATTTGAACATACTATTGTCAAGTGCGGAATATGTCAACAAAGATGTCGCTGTTTTTGAAAAAAATCATCCAACTTTATCCGGGTTCAGAACGACTTCCCGGAGAATTTCCCATTGCTTGACTGATCGAGAACCCCAACGTTCAGGATGTGTTGCTTGAGCCTGT
>CAISYK010000894.1 GCA_903889605.1 uncultured Bacteroidota bacterium | reverse complement strand
ATATATGCTTGCTTCATCAAAAGTTATTTTCAGTAGATTCGAAAAATGTGAGAAGTTCTGCGAATTAATCCTGCTGGCATATTCGAAGACCTCGGGGCCATAATAACCTGCGTGTTCATCCCCTGTCCACAGATCTACAGCATATGCTTTAGTTTGTATTTGCAGGTTCTGAATGGCCTGGCAAAATGCAAAATATGAATTTCCATGATGGGTTCCCAATTCGACAAATACCTTCGGTCTTAATTTCTCAATAAGAAAAAAAGCAAAAGGAATGTGCTCTACCCAGGAGGTGAATTTGGCATTAAACCTGGGGTTTTCGAATATGATATTATTTAAAGCCACCATTCTTTCATGGTATTTTATTAGAAAGCATAAGGTTAAAATGATACCTGAGATCAAAGGGAATATTCCTTTCTTTTTTCCAATACACACCAGTCCAATCTATCATCTCCATATTTTCAGTAATGTTATAAACCCGGCGATAATCTTCAACGGCCTTTTTACAGGATGGAATAGCACCCCAATCATCAATAATACAATATCCACCAACACTTAGTTTAGGATAAAGGTAGAAAAGTGCATCAATCGTGGATTCATACATATCTCCGTCAAGTCTTAAAATGGATAGAGATTCAATGGGTGCTGTAGGTAAAGTATTTTTGAACCAGCCTTGAAGAAATATTACCTGATCGTCCAATAATAAATATTTCTGAAAATTGTCTTTAACTTCATCCAATGAAACCGCCAATTCCTTATAGCTAAAATGGGGATCACCATAATCGTCAGGATATTCCGATGCATTCGGTTTTGGAAGTCCTTCAAAGGAATCGGCAGCCCAGACTTTTTTATCAATGATTCCATGGGAGCTGAGAACAGCTCGCATAAAAATACAAGCTCCGCCCCTCCAAATCCCGGTTTCAATAAGGTCGCCTGCTATATTATTTTTTATTGTTTCGTTTATGCAAAACTCAATATTGCTGAGTCGTTTAAATCCAATCATAGTTTCACCGAACTGAGGCCATATTTTTCCTTCAAATAAATCCGGATACATGGTTTCAACTATAGTTGAACCCATCGATTCAGCTTCAATTTCTTCTCTGTCCGGTACTGGGATACCCAGCAGTTCTAGTTTTAAAGCGAAAAGATCAATATTCGGTTGCTTAATCTGTTTAACATATTTGTTATTTCGAATACCACGTCGTTCATGCCAGGGGGGCAACCTCTTTTTCTTCTCCAATACAAAAATACTATCATAAAAATGTAAGGATCCTACCAACCTGGTATATTGATCCGGATGCAGTTCACCGTTCCTGATATGCCATGCGTTCAGTTTATCAATTAAGGTTTTCGTAAGCTCAATAAAAGAATCTTTTTTATTCAAACCTCCTCCGAATTCAGGCCAGTAAGATGTATGAGTATCTTCGCATAAATATATCCCGTCATCGTTTATGTGATCAAAAAACTCTTCTAAACAGGTTTTTTGTTGATCCATTGTATGTCCACCATCATCAATCAAAATATCGATT
>CAISYK010000893.1 GCA_903889605.1 uncultured Bacteroidota bacterium | reverse complement strand
GGATGTTACCACACCTTCTGTTGATACTACTGCTGCAGTTTCTGCTGCTCCTGCTCCTGCAGCTTCCGTTCCATTTAAAATGACTTTAAAAAAGTTTGAAATTAAAAACGGATACATTCTATACGATGATGCTTCAATGGGCTTTAAAACTGAATTAGTTAATATGAATCATACACTGAGCGGAGATTTTACTTCTGATAATTTTTTACTTGAAACACTTACAGAAATTGAAAAGTTTTCAGTGAATTACGGAGGTGTTAAATATATGAGCAAGGTGAAAACCCGCATCAAAGTTGATTTAGATGCAGACATGCCCAATTTTAAATTTACATTTAAAAATAATGAATTTTCATTTAATGAGCTTACCCTTGGTTTAGATGGTTATTTTGCAATGCCTAAAAAGGATATGGATATGGATTTAAAATTTAAAGCTAATCAAACAGAATTTAAAAATATATTGTCACTTATTCCGGGTGTTTACACTGCGGAATTTGCAAGTGTAAAAACTTCTGGATTATTAGCTTTGGATGGTTTTGCAAAAGGCATTTATAATGATAAAAAAATGCCGGCTTTCGGTGTAAAACTTGTGATCAAAGATGCGATGTTCCAATATCCTTCACTTCCTAAATCAGTAACAAATATCCAGGTTGATTTAGTAGTTGACAACAAAACAGGTGCTCCTGATGCAACAGTTATTGATTTAAATAAATTTCATATAGAAATGGCAGGAAACCCGGTTGACGCAAAGATGCACCTTTCAACTCCTGTTTCTGACGCAGATATTAAGGCTGAAGTTTCGGCTAAGATAAATTTGGCAACTGTAAAAGATGTTATTCCGCTTGAAAAAGGTGATGATTTGAATGGGTTGATAAATGCTGATATTAAGATGAATGGGCGTATGTCGTCAATTGAAAAACAACAATATGAAAAGTTTGATGCAAAAGGAAATCTTTCAGTTGTGGATATGAATTACAAATCATCAACATTGAATTATCCTACAAAGATCAATAAGTTAAATTTGAATTTTACACCGCAGTTTGTTGAACTTTCGCAATTCGATGCAAAAGTTGGAAAGAGTGATATTCAGCTGGATGGCAAGATTGAAAACTTTTTACAGTATGCTCTGAAAGATTCATTGTTAAAAGGTTCATTTAATTTTAAATCGTCATTGCTTGATTTAAATGAATTTATGGCTGAAGACAAAACAGCCGCAAAACCAGCAGTTAAGGATACAGCATCTTCTCCTATGAGTGTTGTTGAAGTCCCTTCTAATTTAGATGTAAAATTAAATGCAAACATAGGCAGAATGCTTTATGACAATTTAGTTATAACAGCTATTACAGGGGGAGTAAAAGTAAAAAACAGTAAAGCAACATTGGATAATTTAAAAATGGATTTGAAAGATCTGGAAGGAACAATGAGTATGTCCGGTACATACAACACTCAAAATATAAAAAAACCTTCTGTTGATTTTGATATCGATGTTGCTGGTTTTGAAATTTCTAAAACATTTAAAGCCTTTAACAGTGTGCAGAAGCTCGCTCCTATTGGTAAATATGCAAAAGGTAAATTTGGAACAAAATTAAAATTCACAGCATTATTGGATTCGCATATGGAGCCTGATATGAAATCATTGACTGGCGGTGGGAAATTAATGGCAACTAATGTAATTGTTGAAGGTTTCGAACCGATCAATAAATTGGCTGATGCATTGAAGCAGCCTAAATATAAGAAAATGACATTTGAAAATGTAAATGCAAGTTATAAGTTTAAAGACGGAAGAGTTGAAGTGGAAGAAATGCCTATAAAAATGGGTAACATTTCTGCCAGCGTAAAAGGGTCTACAGGTTTTGATCAAACAATTGATTATACATGGGTGCTTGAAATTCCAAGTGCTGAATTTGGAGCCCAGGCTAATGCAGCGGTAGGAGGTTTAGTTGATATGTTTAACAAAACCGCAGGGACAAATGTAAAATTACCCGAGAAAATAAAAGTAAAAGCTTTATTCGGCGGTACAGTGACAAGTCCAACGATAAAAACCGATATATTGAATTCAACAGCAAAAGCAGAAGTTAAAGAACAAGTTAAGGAGCAGGTAAAAGAGCTGGTAACTAAAGGTGTTGATATGGCGAAAGAAAAAGCACGTGCTGAGGCAGATAAAATTATGAAAGATGCGCAGGCTATGTCTGATAAGATAAAAGCCGATGCGAAGACATTAGCTGATAAAACAAAGACCGAAGGTTATGCTGCAATTGACAAAACAGTTACCGATGCAAAAAATCCAATAGCTAAAGGTGCTGCTAAACTTGCTGCTCCGAATGCTAAAAAGGAAGTAGATAAAAAAGCTGCGAAAATTTTAGAAGAAGCAGATAAAAAAGCCGCTGATATTTTATCGAATGCAAAAACAGAATCGGATAAGAAGCTGAAATAAGGCCTCTCTAAACACTTCTGGTGCAGAGTAAATATCTTCATTTACCTCCTTTATTTTGAGAAGTTAAATTGGAGTTAAAATGTGAGTATAGCCTTTTCAACCAAAATATAAAGTATAGTATTGTAAAAAAATAAATGCTTTGAACTTTTCGAAGCAAAAAAATTCATGAAAAAGTATAAAAATTTATTTTTCGTTTATTTTTTATTGATTTCATTTGTTTCTATATCACAGGATGAAACAAAATGTCAGGAAATTGATAATAAAAAAGCGACTAAACTCTATGAGCAGGGGCTTGATAAAAAATTTAAAAAGGAAGAGCGGCTTGCATTTCTGAAGCAGGCAATTGACATGGAGCCCGATTATGCTGAAGCAAATTTCGCCTATGCAGAAGAGCGTATTAAAACTTTAATATATGAAAATGCATCATTTAAACCAACTGAACCATACTTTAAAAAGGTAATAGAAATATGTCCCAAATATCACTCCGACCCATATTATTATCTTGGCTTTATTTATTACGAAGAAGAAAATTGGGTTGAGTCGGAAAAATATCTTAAAGATTTTTTAAATTTCAAAGATGATGATGAAAAAAAGTATAATAAAAGCTACGATGCTTTTTTAAACCAGGCTAAACAAATGATTCGTTATGCGAAATTATATAATGAAATATACAAAAATCCAGTTCCTTTTGATCCTCATCCGGTAGCAGGAATATGCACTGAAAGGGACGAATACCTGCCGATTATTACTCCGGATGATGAAATGATGCTGTTTACAAGAAAGCAGCCATTTACTGATAAAACAGGTATTGTAGGAATGACTACCGATAAAGAGCAGGAATTATTCAGCTATAGTAAACGCGATCCGGTTACAAGGGAGTTTGATAAAGGAAAACGGATGCCTTTTCCATTTAATAAAAATGGAAGCGAAGGCGGAGCAACGATTTCGATTGATAATAAACATTTATTTTTTACAGTTTGTAAAAATGAAGGCGGTGCTCAGGTAAATTGTGATATTTATTTTTCAGATTTAATTAACGGGGAATGGACTGAACCTAAAAAAGTTGAAGGTATTAACGATCCAATGTATTGGGATTCCCAGCCTTCAATTGCTTCGGATGGGGTAACATTATATTTTTGCAGTGATCGTAAAGGTGGGCGAGGCGGTGTGGATATTTACAAAACTGTTAAAAATCCTTTAACAGGTATTTGGAGTACACCCGAAAATCTTGGTTCAACAATTAATACAAGCGGCAACGAAATGTCTCCTTTTGTACACTCCGACTTTCAGACTCTGTATTTTTCATCTGATGGACTTCCAGGAGTTGGCGGTAATGATATTTTTATTTCACGTAAAGGGGAGGACGGCAAATGGACAGAGCCTAAAAATATGGGCGTTCCAATAAACACTACAGCAGATGACTTGGGCTTTTTTGTAAGTACTGATGGACATTTGGGATACTTCGCATCTAACCTGTCATCACGTACAAAAGGCAAGGCGGTTGGAGGTTACGATATTTTTTCATTTGAATTATACAAAGAAGCACGTCCGGAATCCGTAGCGTTTCTTAAAGGAAAAGTTGAAGATAAAGGCACTGGCGCAGATAAAAAATTTAATGTTGAAGTAAAAGATGCGGTAACTAAAAAAGTAACTAAAGCAATGGTTGATACCTCAACCGGAGAATACATGGTAGCCGTAAATACAAAAGTTAAAAACGATTTAATAATTACTGTTAAAAAAGAAAACTACGCATTCAGTTCTCAGCTTATCTCTAAAGATTCAATTGTGAATTCAAAACCTGTTAAGGTTAATATGAAGGTAGATGCCATCAAAGTGGGGCAGACTTATGCGCTTAATAATATTTATT
>CAISYK010000892.1 GCA_903889605.1 uncultured Bacteroidota bacterium | reverse complement strand
TTTTCAAACTTAGATTTAGACCTGAGTTGCAAAAAAATAAAAGCAATTTATCGAGATGCTTTATCATTAGGTAGTATCAACAGTATGGCTGCTTAAATTTTTACCGAACTATTGTAAATGATATCATAAGAAAGTGTTTCAACATCATCCGACCCCTTACGCAGCAGCTCGCCAAACTTTGCCAAGCCTTCAGTTACCCAATTTCGTTTTCTGTCTTCATCTGAAATAGTTTTTAACTGATTACGCATATTAACAAGAGCAAAGCCAAGGTTATCTTTCTCCTCGAGACCTTCCACAGCTTTCACATTGTAATCAGCCTCAAAATCACCTTTGCCGATACGAGTTATAAATTCAGTTGTTTTACGAAGATTTTCTGTTAGGGTATTTATTGAACCTACTATCCTGCCTAATTCATCGTTTATTTCATATTGTATAGTTGTGCTGATATCGCCTGAAGCAATGTGGTCTGCAGCTTTTGCGATTTCTTTTACCGGCTTAACAATAAAAATAAAAATTAAAATCGAATTAAATAAAATAACACCTAAACCAATAATAAAAAATATACTGAAAAGTAATATGAAAGAATGATCCAGAGCTTCAAGATTTTTAAAATAAAGATTTGCAAGTTTTAAGTTATTGCTGAGTAATTCGTTTTCGATAGAATAGTGGTTTAATTCTATCATAGCCTCTTCAACATGAGGGTTAAGTATTTTTACAAATCCCATGTACGCCTGGACGGCAGTGTCGTTTCCGCGGCGCCTGTTTTGCTGTTCAATGTATTTCGGTTCTTTAATCAATACATCGATAAAACTTTTATATCTTAAAAACACCGGCTCAATTTCTTTGAGCATAAAAACTATTTTTGGGTTAGTTTCATTTTCAATGTAAGTATCAGGGTTGTCGGACGTAAGATCATTACCTCCGTTCTTAAGTATTTCATAATTTGAAGCCAGCTGATCAATTGATTTCTGAAGCTCTTCCTTTGCCTTTTTACTGACAATTCCATCATCAGTAAGCGACATTTGAGCATTCAATAATATTTGCTCAGTAAGCATTCCGGTTCGTCCTGCAATGTCTAATGACAAAGCATACATTTTTCTATGGCCCTGAAAAATTACGGTCCCTGCGTATAAAGTAATTAAAATGACAAATATCCATAAAAAGGACATCAGAATTTTTTTTCGAACGGAAATTCCCCTGTAGAGTATATTCCAAATTTTGCTTGTAAAGTTCATATTCAATAATGTAAATAGTTAGTGCTGATATTTTACTATGAAATCAGGTGTAAAGCTACATAACAGTAAAACCAAAAAATGTGACAAAAGTCAGTAAAAAAACAACTTTTTTTAGACACTTTATTTTAAATATCATCAAGATAATTAAGATTGCGGACTCATGCGCTGATTATAAAAATCGAATTTACTTTGGCGCAAACTCAATTATATTAGATATCAATCTACATCTCGTTATAAAAATCATTGTTATATTTTGACTTTTCTTAAGATTCGATATTATAATTGCGGCAGAATTTTTATGGCTAAAGCTTCAGCATTATAAATCTAATTGCTGACATTCTTTAAAAAAAAGGAATAGAGGGGTGAGGTGATGATTGCTGTTGGAATAATCTTTTACTGAATCAAATATTTTTTAAGTCGAGATCGATTGCACAACCTGCACAATATCAAATAAGAATTATAAAACGTCGGCTTTGTAAAGCAGCCAAATCCGCATTGCGCTTTATGTTGATTCTGCATTTAATAATACAGGCTTCTCGAAGAATTAAATATTTGCCGGTTAATTCGAGAGTAATAATTTAATTGGCATTATTTAAAACAGCGTTCCTAATTTGAGCGGTACTGCTTAATATGCTGCTAAAAACATCTTCAGGGATGGTAACTTCACTCTCGCTTTTTTCCACAACCACCAGTTCTCCGTTAACTTCTTTCACTTCCGGTTCCTTATAAACATAAGTTATCGCAACTTTATCAAATAATTTTTTAAGAGGATCTATTTGGTTTTCAATGTTTTTGAAAAAATTATCACTCTTATATGCCTCAAGAATAGCCATTATGTTGCCAACTGCAACTTTCTGAGCACCTATACTTTCCCTGATTTTTTTACTTGGATTATTTTTTGCCATTTGGGTTTCAAAATAAAGCCCCTCAAGCCATGCTCCGATAACAATTAAAGAGCTTTGCTCACTTCTTTTATTTTTCCGCAGGTAGGTATCCATTTTATTGAAACATGAAGTGCTTATATAGAGTAATGAATCCAAATTTT
>CAISYK010000891.1 GCA_903889605.1 uncultured Bacteroidota bacterium | reverse complement strand
ATATATGGAAATGTTGGTTTTACAACAGCAAACCAAAGAAGGATTAATAAAAAAAATATTGGAATTGCAGGAACGTGATAAAGAATTGGTGGATAGGTACACGAACCTTTATCATTCCAAGAAAGAAAACGATAAACGGCACGAAGAGCGCATTAAAGAGTATGAAAAACATATTGAAGAGGTGCTTAAAAAGAACGCACAAAATCAAATTGTTGCAGAAGATTATAAACGCTTAGTTGATTTAAAGCTTGGCAATACTTACAACATCAACTCAACATGGATTGATAAAATTGTGTTTGTTTTAAAAGCTGCCGGAAGACCTTTACGTTCTTCTGAGATTATTGATGTCCTATCTAAAAATGATGTTACTTTCCGAACATTGACCGACCCTCAAAAGGGTTTATCTGCGCATTTAACGAAGGCTTTAAAATACGGTAGAATTATTGGCGAAAAACAAAAAGGTCAGAATGGGTATTTGTTCAGACTACCGTAAAAACGGTGGACGAACTTAATCTCTAAGTAATAGAGCCGGTTCACGTAAACAAAACGTCTAGGTTAGCCTAAACGGTTTCATTTGATTCAGATTATTCCAACTCAAAAATCTCTTGATATAACTTTTCAATTTCTCTTATCTCCTCATCCAGGAGTTTAGAAAAATCCTTTCTTCTTCTTTTGGGCAATAAACCTTTATTTTGATGCAAAAACATAATCAATTGATTAACCATTTTATCAGGCATATCTACAACATTTTTAATTTCTGCTTTAAGTTCATCGTACATCTTTACAAAATCAAGCTCGTTTGGCATATCTTCAATAATGCAGTCATTAACGGTTTGTGCAAGGTAAATGCACTGTTCAGTTAAATCGGGATACCGATAATAGGCAACAACTTCATCTTCGTTAGTAATAGAAATTTCACCTGACTCATTTTTCTTATACAAAATATGGTGTAAAATAGGTTTTGAATAATTCTCCAACGTTTTATCATAATCTTTCATATTGTTTAACATGTGAGCTGAAACAGGAACGATTAATCCGTTTGGAACTAAGCCATCCCTTACCAGCATATCATGAATTAAAAAACGATGTAATCTGCCATTTCCATCTTCGAACGGATGAATAAATACAAAACCAAACGAAACTAATGAGGCTCTGACTAAAGGTGAGGTAGAATTTGTTTTGTTTACGCAGTCCTGCAAACCTAGCATTAGTGAATTAACTATTTCTGGTGGTGGGCATATATAATGTATTCTTTCTAAAAAATTAGGTAAATTTTCGCCTATATAATTTTGAAAATCGCGAAAGCCTTTAATTGCAAAACGGGAATCAACAATTATATTCTGATATGCTGTAAGGCTTTTTTCACTTAGCATTTCCAAACTGTCTTCTCTGCCAGCTTTTTGCAACAAAGAAATAAATCGTTCCATTCTATCAGGAGATGGAGTTTCTCTTTCTATTTCAAAAGAAGAACGTGTTTCCTTGGTATAAAGAAAACTTATCGCTCTTCTAAATACCTGTGGAGTATATTTTTTTTCCAGTTTTTGAATTTGTTTTTTTATATCTGTAGAGAGCAGTTCGTCCAAAGCCTTTGTTCTTCGCACAATCGGACAATAATCTCTATTACCTAGGAGATTATCGTTAACTTTCCATTTCACGTTTTTTATTACCGTTCCGGTTATATATTTTTGGGTATCAAGTAAATCAATGTAATTGCCTGTTATTTCATTTTTAATTAGTAATTGTTCGTGGGTAAGCAGCTCATATAGATAACCTATTTTCCTTCCATATTTTCCAGATGGGGATGACATAATATAAGGTATTAAGTCTTTTTTCGGAAGGTTTATAAAAACATCTTTTAACAGTCCAAGGTTTATATCATCGTATTTAAGTGCAAATTCTAAGTGCTCAATGGCAGTGTTTTTTTTAGGAGCATATTTAGGGCCGAAAAAACGAACCACCTGACCGCTCGCCGATACTTCTATTTTATCATAATTTCCTAAATAGGATTGGTGAGATAGATTATACTGCTTTAAGTTAAAATGTTCTTTTAGCCAAAGATTTCCTGCTGCGTTTGACATATTTTTGCGTATGGTAAAATTAATATTTGTTCTGTAATTTACGTAAAATTAATATATTTTCAGGTAAAACGCATATTTTCGTAAAGAAATTGAATATTATACATAATTGAACTGTAAAACTAGTAAAAGCCGTCATGCAAATTATTTATAGATTAGATTGTTCCTTCAAATTATTGAAATAACATTGCAAAATTCGACAGCCAAAACGACTAAAATTATCACCAATTTTCACTGAATTTTTACACTCAAAATTGGAGGCAGGTTTGGAGGCAGGTTTTGGCACATTTTCGACGAATAAATGACACTTTCAACTTTTCAGAATATTGATTATCAAATAGTTAAACAATGTGAGTCGATTTTCATAACCCTGAGTTCAGGGGTTCAACTGGAAAAATTACGACATTATTTTGTGGTAGATAAAGGGAGGATGTCGGGGGCATTAGGATAGTTTTAATTTAATCTTTCTCCGTTTGTTCAGATTTTTGTAGTAACTTTTTAATCGATATTGTTAATTGAAATCCGTCATAGGATTTTTTGATAGCCGACTAATTTATTTTTCTTGAAATGGCTATTGCAGCAATAGTTCCATCGGCGACAGCTGTTGTAATTTGGCGAAACTTCTTGCTATTTATATCACCTACTGAATATACTCCTGTTATTGATGTTTCCATATCCTCCGAAACTTTTAAATATCCCCATTGGTCTGCTTCAAATTGATTATTGAATAGTTCAAGGTTTGGTTTCATTCCAACAAATACAAATACACCGTCTGCCGAAATAGTTTCCATTTGTTTTGTTTTAAGATT
>CAISYK010000890.1 GCA_903889605.1 uncultured Bacteroidota bacterium | reverse complement strand
GGAATCTCCATCTCTCACTTGAAAAAAAATTATTTTCCCTGCCAAGGGTTGCATTTATAAGTTGAATTTACGACTTTTATAACAGAAAGTCTTCTGATCGTTTTTGCAGGAATCATAAATGCTATTCCAATTTTAGAATCCAAACACCAGGATATTCTTCTTTGTATTTTGCTGTAATAATATCATCAATTTTATCAGTTTCTAATACAAAAATGTTATAAACTTTTGTTGTCTTATTTTGAATCATTTTTGTTTTATTATGCCCTTTATTAATATTTACAGTTTTACATCTATCTGCATTTTTTTTATTTCCGAATGTACCTATAATAACATAAAATCCATTACTGACTGGCTTACCTTTTTCATCCGAAAAATTATCATTTTTTAAGGCATGAACTGCGATTTTAGGACCTTTATTTTGCTGAGCAGTCTCAGAGGTTTTTATTTTTTCACTTTCTTTCTTTATTCTGTTAACTTCCGCTTTTGCAGAATCTGATTTTGCCAGTATTTCATCAATCGAGGATTTTTTTTCTGTATTTGATTCTGTATTTTTCGGACTAAATTCTGCGGATTTATCAGTTGCTGTATTTTTTTTCACAATATGGGAAGGCAAAACGCTGTTTACAACTATTGGCTTTTCAATAGAATCAGAAGGAGACGTAAGATAGTAAAGTTTATCATCTGTAAATTTATCTTCATCTATATCGGATTGTTTCCCCAAAATACTTTCAAAGAAAAAGAAACTCTTATTATTAACAAGGTAATTTTCATACTCATTCAATCTTTCAATCTTTTCTTTTCTTAATAAATTACTTATCGAGAAGACCGCTATTAATAGAAGTACAGACAATTTTGTTTTTTGAAAAAACAAGAATGATGATTTATTGATATAATAGACAAAAATACCAAGCACAGTAATTGTTAGCAGCAAAACTGCTGCCAATAAATAATTAAATCCTCCATTGCCTTTAATTAATATTAAAATATCGCCAAATGAATAATTGAATAAATTAATTCCAAGGATAGCCTTTGATTTAAAAAAACAAACAGTTAGAAATAAATGAAATGAAATTAAAGAGAAATAAATAATGCTGGTTAAGAAATTTGCGGCTTTTTTCCAAAATATAGCTGTCGCAAATGTGATAGGGAAAATATATAAAGCTAAAAGAGATACAGCATAAATATCGTTAAGTATAGAATAATAAATTACACTTGTCGTAAATAATATTTTATTTGTAATTATTTCATAACTATGTGTAATCAAAAAACATAAAAAAAGAGCTGCAGATAAAATGAAAATTCTTTTGAAACACAAAAACATAATTGAATAAAATTTTTGCTTCAAATAATCTGAAATTATTCCCTGTTCTTTAACATCTGAATTATCAATTAAGGTCTTATTTTCGGATAAAAATGCAGCAGTGTTCTCATTTTCAGAGAAAGTTTCATTATTCTGTTCAAAATATGCTTTTAACTTTTTGCCGAAAATGGTTACAGAATTGTTTGAGGATGTGATAAATAAATTGTAATCTGGTGCCTGAGATGATTTTGGTAAATTTCTTAAAATAGACAATAAATTTACCTGCATCCAATTACTCAAAGTCTCCTTATAATCATAAAGAAAGCTTAAACCATCAACACCTTTCAATTTAACAATTGCCGTTATCGCCTCCTGCCTCAAAATGAGATTTTTAGCATAAACATATTTGTCTATTAAGGAATATGCCGATTCTATATTCATCTCAGCCAATTCTCTTATGGCGCCGCATTTTGCAGACCAACTTCTCGATTTTAATTTTCTGTATGTATCGTCAATTAGAGAGGATTCGTAATAAAATGTTTCTATTGTTTTGGCGTACTCTCCGGTGTAGCTCTTATGAAGTTTAATAACAGCATCAAGTAATAGCTGCCGGAAAACTTTATTTTCAATATTTGAGGCATACTCTTCTTCAATTAATAGATCGAAGGATGACCTATTTTCAAAGATGACTAGAAACAATAACTTTCCAATAACTAAATCATAAATTGTCTTCTGTTTTAGTGCTTTAATTTTTCTTAAACGACTTATAACAAGAAGAATTATAAAAAGCAGAGCAAAAGAAAAAAACAATACAATCATTATTATCAGAAATATTTCTGATCTTTGAAAAGCCATGATACTGCAATAATAAATTTTGAACAAATAAAGATATGTATTTATTTATCTACTTGCTGAGTTTTGCAGAAACAATTAAATATGCAGGGGAAATATTTAATATTTCTATCTTAATTTTTGCAGTATTTATTATGGCGTCCTACTTGATATTAGCAATGATTTCAATAAAAACTTTAATTGATCATTTGGGGGCAAATAATTTCATTGATTATAATATCCTATTATCATGCGAACATTCACCATCTCTGTCTTTAATTGCTCCGGCCTATAATGAGGGTAAAACAATAGAAGAAAATATTCAATCTCTGTTATCATTAAATTACAGTAACTATGAAGTTATAATTGTTAATGATGGCAGTAAAGATGATTCCATGGAAATAATGAAAAAGGCATATCAATTAGAAATTGAAGCCGATTTTATTTTCACACCGCATATTGAAACAAAGGAAATAAGAGGAATTTACAAATCTAAAAATCCTGCTTTTAAAAAGCTTATCGTTGTTGATAAATTTAATGGTGGAAAATCCGATGCTTTGAATGTAGGAATAAATGTTTCCCGAAATCCATATATTGTTTGTATTGATGTTGACTGCATTATTGAAAAAGACGCGCTGCTAAAAATGGCAAAACCTTTTATGGAAAATATGAATGGAAGAGTTATTGCCACAGGAGGAGTTATAAGAATAGCAAACTCATGTAAAGTAAGCAACGGCAGATTAATGGAAGTTAACGTCCCCGAACAGCTTCTTCCAAGAATTCAGGTTATTGAATATTTAAGGGCGTTCCTTTTAGGAAGGATGGGCTGGGCTAAATTAGATGGGCTATTGCTGATAAGCGGTGCTTTCGGCATGTTTGATAAACAAATTGCTATAGAAGCTGGCGGATATGATCATAATACTGTTGGAGAAGATATGGAGCTGGTAATGCGGATGCGGAGATATATGATTGAAACCGGCCAAAAATATTCTGTTTCATTCATTCCAGATCCATTATGCTGGACTGAAGCTCCTGATAATTATAAAATTCTGGGAAAGCAGAGGAGTCGCTGGACTCGTGGAACAATGGAGTCTTTATGGAAGCACAGGATCATGTTTCTGAATCCTAAATATAAATTATTAGGCATGCTTTCCTTTCCTTACTGGTTAATTTTTGAATATTTAGCACCGCTTATTGAGTTTTTCGGATTAATAATTACATTACTGTTTTTTGCTTTTGGGTTCATCAATTTAAAATTTTTCGGACTTCTTCTTTTGTTCGTTTATTCATTTGCTGTAATGATTTCATCACTTTCACTGCTGACAGAAGAATATACATTTCATCAATACCCCAAAATAAAGGACTATTTAAAATTGCTGTTGGTTGCAGTCATTGAACCTATATATTTTCATCCTTTCGTCGTTTATTCAGCA
This sequence comes from uncultured Bacteroidota bacterium, assembly GCA_903889605.1. Taxonomy (GTDB): domain Bacteria; phylum Bacteroidota; class Bacteroidia; order 2-12-FULL-35-15; family 2-12-FULL-35-15; genus 2-12-FULL-35-15. The sequence goes on along the minus strand of CAISYK010000890.1, from coordinate 341 downwards.
CTAAAAGGGAATTGGGAAAAAATTAAAGGAGTGAAAACATGGGGTGAAATGACCAGAGGCGGATTTACCAAAACTTAATTCTGATTTTGGGAAAACATCTGGGTATTATAACTCAATTTTAATTTTGATTGAATTGAAACAAAAATAATACCTAAAAAACTAAATTAATTTTTCATTATGGTTATATCTCCCAAATATTTGTGAACCTTCTTTTTATTGTCTTTTATTTTTATAATATATACATAAACATCTGCCTGCACCCTCTCTTCACTTCCATTTATTTTGGCATCCCAGTGTTTTTCAATATCATCAGAATAAAAAACCAGGTTGCCCCAGCGGTC
>CAISYK010000889.1 GCA_903889605.1 uncultured Bacteroidota bacterium | reverse complement strand
GTTTTACATCTGCCTGATGCAATACATCTTCAATAAATAGTGTAAGATTTTCTGCGTGGGAATAATCACCATTTTGCTCTTTGAGTGCAAGCAAACGGCCATCTTCAGCAAGGGATACGCTGCAAACGGTGGTTGCTGTTTCCAAATTTAATATCAGAGCCATTATTTAGAAATTTGAAAATGAGCAAATTTGAAAATGAGTAAATGAAGCATAGTCTCTTTTATATTTTCAAATTACATAAAGACAACTTATTTTTTAGTACCGCTGAACAATTCAGATTTATCTACTTTCTTAATTTCAGTACCCTCTTTCAATTGTTTTGCAATTGCGCTGTACGGTCCAGAAATCACTTCATCCCCTTCTTTCACCCCTACTTTTATTTCAATGAAATTACCATCCTGAATTCCGGTTTTAACCTTCACCATTTTTGCTTTACCATCACTATATACAAAGACGCACTCTTCCACTTTTAAACCTTCTTTCAAGGCTTTATTATCATCGGCAGCTGCATTATTAACTACAATTCCCTGTTCGTCTTCCTCGTCACTTTTCATTTCTTTTCCTTTAAACGCAGAGCTGTCGGTACGAGTGGTAACAGATTGAATTGGAACAGTCATAATATTTTTTGCTTCTTTTGTTTGAATATCCACAGTTGCACTCATTCCCGGACGGAAAGGTGCGCTGTTTTTATCCGCATTTACTAAATCCTGGTATGACTCCTGCAATATTCTGATCTTAACAGTAAAGTTTGTAACTTGTTCGGCTGTAACCCCAGTAGTATTGGCAGAGTTTGCAATTTCAGTAACAACACCTTTAAATTTCCTATCAATATATGCATCAACTTCAATTAAAGTTGTATCACCATTATGCACACGGACAATATCATTTTCATTAACATCAACACTAACCTCCATTTCGTTCAAGTTAGCAAGCCGCATAATTTCAGTACCTTCAAATTGTGCTGTACCAACAACACGTTCACCTTTTTCTTTATTTAATTTTGAAACAGTACCGTTAACAGGGGAGAATATTGTTGTTTTGGCAAGATTATCGCTGGCTTCTTTTAATGAAGCTTCATTACTTTTAACATTAAAATCGGCGGCATTTACATTTTCTTCGGCACCCTTTACGTCAGCAGCAGCACCATCGTAAGCGGCTTTAACTATATCAAACTCTGACTGAGAAACAGCGCCTTGTTCAAGTAATTTTTTATTGCGCTGATAAGACGCTTCCAGATTTACAAACGAGGCTTTCACCTGCTCTAAACGTGCTTTAGAATTGGATAAATTAGCTTTAGCACCATTCAGTAATGCAGCCATTCGAGAAAGATTGGATTCATATATCAGAGGATTTATTTTGCATAATATGTCGCCCTTTTTCACATGGTCTCCTTCTTTCACAACCAGTTCAACTATCTCACCAGATACATCGGAACTTATTTTCACTTCTACTTCGGGCTGAATTTTACCATTGGCCGAAACAGTTTCAACAATATTCCTTTTTTTAGCGGCCTCCGCAGTAACATCTATTGCCTTGCTTTTAGAAAATTTTTTAAATGTGGAAACGCCGATTAAAATCAAAACTCCAGCAATAATAATCCAAATTATTTTTTTCATAAAATATAGAGCCTTTCATCCTCCATGAATGGGAGGCTTTCTGGGCATGTGTTAAATTGTTTATAATTACTTTACCTGTCAGCTTATCATCTCCGACCATTTCCCATTGAGGCAGAGAATTAAGCATATGAGTTTTATGTCCTAAAATTTCAAAGGTTTTCCCTGGTAAAAATCAAGCACTTTCGTTTTAAAAACAAATTCATATTTCGCCTGTAATAAATCACTTTCGGCTTTTGCTAATTTATTTTTTGAATCATTATAATCGTTAGTATTTACCATACCAACATTAAATTTTTGCTCAGTGTATTTAAAAGATTCCTTCATAGCATCAACAGTTTTTAAAGAAGAATTATATTTTTTCAGTCCGCCGTTAGCATCAGCATAAGCTTGCTGAATATTCTTTTGTACCTGCAGTTTAGCCGATTCAACCATTAAGTCGGCATTTAATTTTTGAATATGAGCCCGATCAATAGCCGATTTTGTTTGTAACCGATTAAATATTGGTACAGTTAAAAAAAGTCCGAAAGATTTATTTACATTATTTTTATACTGATCCATAAAAGGAATTTTTTCAGTAACCGGATTTGAAAAATAAGGTGAGTATACTAAGTCTCCGCCGGTAGTTACGCTTCCATCGGCAGCATATCCCTCATAAACAGGAGGCGTAACAATTTGTCTGCTTAATCCGGAGTAACCTGTACCATACGCCGCGCTTAATGCTAAACGAGGACTTAATCCTCCCCAGGCCACATCCACAGTTTTTTCACATTTTTTTACATTATATTCTGCACTTTTTATTTCCGGCAAATTAGTAATTGCAGTATTATAAATTTGATTTGCAGTTGAGGTAAGCAATATTTCATTTCCAACCGCCAAATCAGGCTTTACTATACTAACCCCTTCGGCAGCAGATATGTTCAGCAATTGCGTGAGTGACAAATATGAAATATCTAACTGATTTTGAGCATTAGTAAAATTTAATTCTTCCAAGGCTAACTGAGCTTGAATATCAAGTAAAGTTCCTTTAGCGGAAGCGCCTGCGTCAACTAATTTTTTAGTGCGTTCCACCTGAGATGTTGTTATTCCAATTTGGTTACGCGCATTATCAACAGTTTCGAGAGCATAAAGTATCTGCAGATAAGCAGAAGCAATGTTTAACGAAATATCGTTTTTTATTTTATCCACATCAAATTTACTTGCCAAATATCCGAATTGATTCTGCTTAATAGTGTTTATCATTTGTAAACCATTGAATATAGTTATGTCGCTGCTAAGTGAAAGGTTTTGTGAAAGCACCCCTTGTGTGGCAAATTCATTGGTAAAGCGGTCGATAGTACGGCCATAATTATAAGAATGCGAAACATTGCCGTTTAAGGATGGTAATAAATCAGCCTGACTTTGAGTCAGAGTAATTTTTGATAATTCAGTATTTAATTCGGATTGTTTTATTTGAACATTATTTTTTAGGGCATAATCGATGCACGCTTCCAACGTCATTGGCGGTAATATTTTTGCAGCATCCTGAGCAAATATTGATATCGAACCCAACAAAAATAAAACGAAGATAATATATAGTTTTTTTATTTTCATGGATGCAAAGGTAAACATAGATTTGAATGTATAACCATTAAAAACAGAATTAGATATGCAGAATTTTTATAGTAATAGTTCCAAAATTTGCTTTCATTTGCTTCGAGCATCTTTTAAGGTGAAACTGATTTTTGCCGCATTTTTTTAACAAATCGGCAAAAATTTTCTCTTCCAATTTCGAACAAACAGTCATCTGAATTTTCACACCTGGATTCAATTTTAAAAACTCATGTAATCCAATCAAATCAGGGTAAAAAAAAGATTCAAATTTATTATCAGTCGAATTAATATCAATAAACTGTTTTGTAATAATATCACCTTTCCTGAATTTGATAAATTTCAAAACGAAAGATGTATCCGCCTCATGAATATCCAACATTTGGGCATGCCATATATATCCCGGCACATTTGAAACAATAATTATTTTTCCATTTCTTTTTGCGGTTAAAGAAACTTCTTTTCCTTCAGTTTTATTTAAAACAGTATCTCCGAAAGTATAATAGCAAAATTGGGAAGCAGCAGGAAGGTTGGAAATTGAATCATATGTTTGTATAGTAACATTTACATCGGGTTTAAAATCACCAATATTAACAGCTATAGGGGCTGCATCAATCAAGCCATAAGGTTTAAAACTTTTTCTAATAGTATCTTTTTGAGCAAATAAAAATGATTGCCCGACTATCAGAAACAGTAACAAAAAACGCAAATGATTCATTGCCATAGTATTTCCACAAAATTAACTAAAAGTCGATACATCCAACAACATTTATTAGTTCAATAATCTGCAATTCATTAACTTTACAATAAAATATAAATCGTGATGAATTTAACAACTTCAATAGGATTATTAGCAGCTGCAGGAACTACATCAGCCTTTGTACCTCAAGTAATACAAATAATTAAAACCCGTGATACGAAAGGGATTTCACTTGTAATGTACATTATTTTCACCATAGGAATAATGCTTTGGATAGCTTATGGAATATTGGTAAACGACACCCCTATAATCATAGCGAATGTTATTACATTAATTTCAGCTCTAACAATTTTATTTTTAAAGATTAAAAACGGTTAATATATTGAACCCAGTATTTTAAATTTTAACCATAATGCGGAAAAAATATTTACAATTGTTATTAAATTGAATAAAAAACAGTTTCCCAGGTAAACAATTTGATTTTTATTATCTTTGATAAATTAAATTTGTTAAAAGAAACCCATATGAAAAAATTAATTTTATCTCTGTTAATTCTTTTTATTACTCTCCGCATCTACGGACAAAAAGATGAAAGATACTATTCGATGAGCGAAGCTCTTAAAGACCCAAAGAAGGTTTATTTTCTTAGTTTATATTCAAGTGACATTACTATTCTAAATGACAGCATCGGCTTGCTTACAAATCTCACCAACCTTGAATTAGGCTTGAATCAAATTGCAGTATTACCAAAAAACATTACAAAACTTACCAATCTTACAGAATTGTTTTTAAATTCCAACCAGTTAACCGAACTGCCTGAAGATATTGGTAAACTAACTAAACTAGAAAAACTTTCTTTAAATACCAACCATCTCAGCAAACTGCCCGAAAGTTTTAGTAAACTTATTAATCTTAAAGAGCTTGGTATAACTTCCAACAATTTCAATGTGTTTCCCGAAGTTATTACAGCACTGCCAAGCCTTACAACGCTTACAATTTTTAACAATCAACTGACAACGCTACCTGAGAGTATTACTAAGCTTAAAAACCTTACAACACTGCACTTAAACTCCAACCAATTCACGACAGTACCGGAGTGTATAACCAAGCTGCCTTCTCTGACAACTCTTTATTTAAATTCCAACCAAATTACTGCTTTACCTGAGAGCATTGGTAATCTTACTAACCTTACAACGCTTTTATTAGATGGCAACCAGATTACCGCACTTCCTGAAAGCATTACTAAACTTACAAAACTTATGAAGTTTACAATACACAACAATGATAAATTAATTTTGACTCCAGATCAGCAGCAATTTAAAAAGATGGTGTTTGAAAAAACAAATTAATATGTCTGAATTTTTATCATTTGATTTATTTGAGCCCGAGCAACTGACATAAAAATCCGCAATTCCGTTTTTTTGCATCCGAACTTTTTCTTAAATAATTTCTAAAAAGAATAACACAAATAAACAAATCTAAATAATGCAGGAATTTTTCGTAGATATTCATTGTCATCCGACAATGAGAGCATATCACACCACTCCGAATGGAGATAAAAAGAATATTTGGGATTGTACAAAAAACGATGTTATTGATTCTGTTTTAGGCAGATGGGCCTGGAAGCAATCCAAGGCTGTTTCAAAATTATCTCAATCCAACTTTTATAATTGTATTGATGGAAAAGCCCGGGTAATTTTCGATTCGCTTTATCCTATTGAAAGGGGGTTTATTAATTTTAAAAAAGTTACTGAATCAATAATTGGTAAAAACGCGGCGAAAACATTAGCTGTAACCGCCTCAGGCATTTCGACTAAACAGTTCGATAATTTTAAAAAAGGACAGGACTATTTCACTGAGCTGAATGAACAATACAATTTTTTAGTAAAAAATCAAGGCGCTTCACCTTGCGGTAAATACTCCTATAAAGTTGCATCTAATTATACTGAGCTTGAAAAGTCATTAAAAAACAGCGACACAAGTATAAATGTTATTGTAACTATTGAAGGTGCACATGTTTTCGGAAGCGGGACTGAGACTTCCGAAAACATTCCATTCGAAGAATTAAAACAAATATTAAGGAACAATATAAATGCCGTAAAAAAATGGGAGCATCCGCCGTTTTTTATAACATTCGCTCATCATTTTTGGAATCAATTATGCGGCCATGCTACAACCTTACCATCTCCTGCAAATATTGCCTGCGACCAAAACAAAGGACTTAATACCGGCTTTTCCGAGATTGGCTTATTCGTATTAGAAGAGCTGCTTTCAACAAAAAATGGGAAAAGAATTTTAATAGACACGCGCCACATGAGTGTAAAATCAAGGATTCATTATTTCAAATATGTTTCAAACCACAATAAACTTTACCCTAATGACCTTATTCCTTTAATTTCGAGCCATTCAGC
>CAISYK010000888.1 GCA_903889605.1 uncultured Bacteroidota bacterium | reverse complement strand
GCCTGGAAAGTTTGTATACTCGCAAGGGTATCGCGGGTTCGAATCCCGCCCTCTCCGCTGAAAGGGACAAATTGGTTTTATTACCTTTTTGTCCCTTTTTATTTTTGTCTGAATCCCCATTCCAGTCTTCTATTGCTGAAAATATGCTATTTACTTTTGGGGTTCGAAATCCATCAATTTGCTTGTCATATACTATTCCTTCAGGATAAACCAATTTTTGCAAACTTTCTTTTACATTACTCTTTCTGGAACTCCATGTTTTAGACAGTTTGGACGATACTTCCAATGATGTTTTTATCGTTTCTGAAAGGTTCGAAATCGAAAATAAGGAAATCCCTTCTACCATTGTACAAAACAAAAAAACGAACGGACAAGAAACTTTCCGTTCGACAATTATAATTTCGGGAACAGAATTTTGAATATATTATAATGCAAAGGCATGAAACATACTTACAATCAAAACGACAATTAATAGAAAAACTAATACTAATTTTATTTACAACCTTTTTGTTATGCAATAACAACACGATTGCGCAGTCAAGCGCAAAACCGAAATATAACTTAAAGTTTATACGAGCAGTATCTTCTGACACCCTAAATAAAAAAAATATACTTGTATTATTTGCAGTGCTGTGCCTAACATCGGCTAAGCTCTACAGCCGTTCATAGTCAGCCAGAGCATTTGAGTCCGCATCTAAAATTGGTCGTGGCAAAAACCTTTCGCAGCGGTATAAATTTATATTTTATTTGGTTTTTGCCACTGGTAATTTTATAATTTTGTTTACGAAATCGGCTGCAGCGCCAAGCCTGCCGTTATGGGCTATTGTATAAAAAAGAGGAACGGACAGGAACTTTCCGTTCGACAATTATGGTTTCTGGAAGTCAAATTTTGAATTTATTATAGCGTATCTTTCGACCTTTGTGCATTTCGACTATTACGTTTTTAGAACCATTTATTTAGACTGTTTAGTATTTCGACCATAATGTTTTTACCCGCAAGCTTAAAAAAAGACACCAATGGACATCAAAATAAAATCAATTTTTACCTTGGGAAATTTAATTGCCCTTGATCCTAAAGACCATAAGTTAAAGGACATTGCAGTACTGTTTTTGAATGGAATGCGTGATTGGCCGACTTATAATCAAACTGACATTTCAGACTTCATTAAAGAACTAAAAGAATATTTCGGTACACCATTGACAATTGAACGTATCGAAAATATTAAGTTCAATGGTCAAAATGCTTGGCAAGTTGAGGCAGGCGCTTCAATCGCAGACTTAATTGACTTATCTACTAAGTTTTGCAATGAGGCTGACTTCGACAAAATTATTAATAATGTTTTAAACTATTATGAACAAGAATTCCTCAGGAGCTTGTTTTTCTCCTTTTTGTTTATTCATTGGTTGCGGACAAGTTGGCTTCAATTCTTTTTTCAACTTTGCATATAATTTTTTCGCCTCGTCTTTGTCCTGAAGATTCGGTTCAACATAATTCGTAAGAAAATTAGCTCGATGTTGAAAATATTCAATAAGCAAACTGCCGAAGGCAGTTGCCTTTTTGTTTGAAATAATTCTACTGCTATCTAGTCCGAGAGTAGTGTATGCTGTTTGAATTTCATCAATGGTCGGAACTTTAATCTTACCAGCGGTCGTAACCCACAAAACTGTCATGAAGCACATAACTTTATTAATTCACAAAACTGTCTAAGTGCACAGCAGTCAAGTAGTTTAAGGAAGCGAAAAAAGTGTTGGTCGGCAGTTGGTTTTTGGTATTATGGTCGATATGCACAAAAAAATTC
>CAISYK010000887.1 GCA_903889605.1 uncultured Bacteroidota bacterium | reverse complement strand
TAATTCGTTGTTTTGATGTCATTTTTTTGTCTTCAGTGATTATAGTGCTGAATCCGCACTTTTTGGTTTGAAACTATTGTCTTTTATGCAGCTCCTCAGTATTCAACGTTTTTGATAATGCTGCTTATCCAGATTTGCAATAAAGTGAATTAATACTTTTTTAAGTGCATTCATAGCGACACCATCCAGGTTATCCATGTTATCCAAACGTGTATGATAAATTGGGTCCATTCTGCGGGAATTCAGACCAATAATATTCAATGCCGGCAACCCATTCATCATAAAAGCAGAAGCATCAGTCGCACCAATATATAATGGCAGTTTCTTTACCGGCACCTCCATAGCCTGAAATGATTGTTCCAATTTTTCGATAAGGGCTGGATTGTAGTTAACGAGTGTATTTGCCTCCTGAGTTCCAATTGTTAGGTGTTCTAAGTCCTTAATGCTGTCTAGATTAATTAAAAAGGCCTTTTCCTCCAGCAATTGTTTTTTATTGGCTTTAACATACGCCCAAGAACCACGTAAACCAGCTTCTTCTGCGCCAAAACTTATGCACCTTATTCTGGTGTTTTTTAGTTTGATTACAGAAAACACTTTTGCCATTTCTACTGCCATTGCAACTCCTGTAAGATTATCAGAGGCTCCATCAACAACCCTTTCACCGTGCATATTGAAATACACAATTAGAATTGGAGATGTGAGTAAAAAAAGCCCCCAAACAAATTGAACCCAGTCAGTATTAATAAAAAAAGCTGTCACCATAAAAATGGAAAGCAGGGGGAATAATAGTCCGGCAATAACAGTCAAAACAGCTCCGGTTTGTTTCAGCTTGTACCACCATTTAAATTCTTTTACACTATCAATATGTCCTGCAATAATAAGAGTAGAAAGAGCTGTTTCGGTTGGCTCAATGTCTCCAATTACATTATAAGAAGTTTTGGCGGTAAACAAAAAATCTAACCAATGCCGGTAGGTTACAAAATGCCCAATGAACAAAATAGTATTTACAACAGATAATATAGCCGCAAATGGGATACTGAACTTAAAAACAATCAGCGAAAAAACATAGACAGCACAAAATAATTTCAATGACTGAAAATGAGCCTCTAATGCGGAATTGAAAGGGACTATATCTGTTTTGCTGCAGTATTTTTCTAAAATATTTTTCGTATATATTTGTGCGTTTTTTTCCTGTTCGCTGCCATAATAACGACCGCCAAATTTGGAAATAACTTCTTTAATAAACTCTATCATATTTGTATTTAGTTGTTAATGGCCATCGATACAGTTAAAAGAAAGTTTAGTCTTATACTGAAATTGGTCGATTTTTAGAATTTAAAAATAGTCAAAATATTGATTGCACAGCATTATATTGGAGGATACTTTAGGCATAAATTACTCTAAAAACTATAAAGACAATAGTATTGACCGCTCATTAATTATGATTTTTGCAGTTTATCAAGGAATCTGAGGCAATCAGGTGTTTAAGCAATGTAAATAAGGTTGTGATAAAAAACTTATTTATCAATTTCAGATGCGGAAATTATTAAACCATTTTATTTTATTGGATCATGGTATTAATAAATTTTTCTATCTTAGCGAAACAATTATAAAACTTTTTTACAATGATGAAATTAAAAGAGAAAATACTTCAAGTATTGGAAAAGAAAAATTATACTTATGCTGAGTTAGCCGCTCATCTTTCAATTTCCGAAACAGAATTAGATTTTGCTATCGAAAACAATACGATTGAAATCAGAACACTTGAGCTTATTTCCAAGGAACTTCGTATTCCATTATACAGCTTTTTTCGTGAAAATTTTGAAGGATTTGATTTCGAAAAAGAACCATATTATAATGTAAATATATGGAGCAAAGAAGAAGAAGCTAAATCCCCCCCCGATATGAAAACCCTTCATCAGGAACTTGAAGCTTTACGTGCCGATCTTCTAAAAAAAGATTTATTAATTAATGCTTTGGAAGCTAAAATTCCAAAACCCTAATAAAATCAAATTGTAAAGTCTGCTGCATTTTGATTTTAGGTTTAAAACTTAATAAAACAAAGTATAACTATGACAAACGAGGAAAAAATTAACCTCATCGGCAAAAAAATTCTTCTACTCTCAAATAACCTTGATAATTACAAAGCTGAATTAAATCAATTACAACATCAGCTTAATATCGTACAGCAGCAGTCTGGTCTATCCAAGAAACCTATAATAACTCCTGATTCCAAAATTCCGGCTGAGCCGGTCAGAGAAATTGTCACCGCTGTAAATGTTTCTGACTTCAAAGTGGAAATCACAGAAATTAATACTGAAACACCAATAAAAATCCATGAACTCGTTATTTCGGAAATACCTAATCCGCAAATTAATACTCCCTTTGCCAAGCACGAGAAAGAAACGAAGTCTGCTTTTAATTTCGAAGAGTTTATTGGTTCTAAACTAATTACCATTATTGGTATTGTTATACTTGTAATAGGAATGGGCATTGGGGTAAAATATGCCATTGACCAGGATTTGCTGGGTCCGCTTGCACGTATTGTTTTGGCTTACAGCGCTGGTGGTATTTTACTTGCTCTCGCATTAAAACTAAAAAACAATTACAAAACTTTCAGCGCAGTATTATTAAGCGGAGGGATGGCTTCACTTTATTTTACAACTTTTGCGGCGTATAGTATGTATAACCTTTTTCCTCAATTGGCTGCTTTTGCAATAATGGTAATATTTACCGGCTTTACTGTTTTTGCGGCTACGGTTTATTCATTGGAAGTTATTGGTATTATCGGACTGGTAGGCGCTTATGCTGTGCCGATGTTATTAAGTGACGGTACGGGCAAAATTGAAATTATGTTCAGCTACATGCTTATTCTAAATGCTGGAATTTTATTTCTTTCTTTCAAAAAATTATGGCGCATACTAAACCATATTGCTTTTGGATTCACCTGGTTAATTGTAATAACATGGTTTGTTTCCAAATATAATTACGATACTCATGCCGCTATGGCGATGACTTTTTCATTCCTTTTCTTTATAATTTTTTATATCAGTAACCTGGCTTATAAAATTTTCAAACAGGAACAGTTTGATGCAGTTGATGTCATACGCATTGTTCTTAATAGTTTAATATTTTTT
>CAISYK010000886.1 GCA_903889605.1 uncultured Bacteroidota bacterium | reverse complement strand
ACAGCAAGCTGATATTTTCGGAGAAATTGAGAAAAAATATAATGGTGATTTTGAAAAATACGCTTCAGCAATTTACGAAAAATCAATCTTTGTCTCAGAAAGTAAGATGAATAAGGCGTTTCCGACTTTTGGGAAGGATTATAAGAAAATTCAGAAAGACCCAATTTATATTTTAATGCGTAGTTGTTATAGAAAATTTGCTGATGATGTACGTCCTCAATATACAAAATTGGATGCTGAAATTACTAAGCTTAATCGTATCTATATGAAAGGGATTCGTGAGTTATTAACCAACAAAAAATATTACCCGGATGCTAACAGCACTTTACGAGTTGCATACGGAAAAGTAGGCGGATACTTTCCGCACGATGCGGTGTTTTATGATTATTATACTACTCTGGATGGATTAATGGAAAAAGAAAATCCATTGGTAGAGGAATTTATTGTTTCACCAAAACTAAAGGATTTATATCAAAAAAAAGATTACGGACAATATGCTGATAAGAACAAAGAATTACGGATTGCATTTTGCGCTAGCAACCATACTACAGGAGGTAATTCCGGCAGCCCTGTTTTGAATGGCGAAGGACAATTAATAGGAACCAACTTCGATAGAAATTGGGAAGGTACTATGAGTGACATAATGTACGACCCGGATCAAGTGCGAAACATAGTTTTGGATATCCATTATACGCTTTTTGTTATTGATAAATTTGCCGGAGCTGGTTATTTATTAAATGAAATGACTCTGGTGAAATAATAAATATTAATCCCCTATCTGAAGAAGAGGGAGCAATACATGGAAAATTCAAAAAGGAAAAATAAAATCAGCAGTAAGCCTTCAGCTTTATACCCAGTTTCTCTTGGAGAAGGTATTAATGGGAGAGGTTCCATGGCTGAAATAATAACCATTGGAGATGAAATATTGATAGGTCAGATCGTTGATACTAATTCAGCTTTTATTGCTTGCCTGCTGAATTTGAATGGTGTCACCGTAAAACAAATTTCATCTGTTTCCGATAATAGGGAGCATATTATAAAAGCCTTGGATGAAGCCAAAGAGCGTGCAGATATTATTTTAATTACGGGCGGTTTAGGTCCAACAAAAGATGATATCACAAAAAAAACTTTATGTGAATATTTCAAAACTACAATGCGTTTTGATGAAGAGGTCTATCAGGATATAGTAAATATATTTGCTGGTTATCGTAAAGAAGTAACACCAATTAACCGCAGACAGGCTGAAGTACCCGAAATATGCACAGTTATTAGAAATCCAGTGGGCACTGCTCCCGGAATGTGGTTTGATGTTGGAGGAAAAGTTTTTATTTCTATGCCTGGTGTGCCTTTTGAGATGAAGGCGATGATGAAGAATCTAATTGTTCCTAAAATAAAAAATCAATTCAAATTACCAGTTATTGTTCATAAAACTGTTTTAACTCAAGGTATTGGAGAATCTCATTTATCTGAATTTATTTCTGATTGGGAAGATAGTTTAGCTTCTGATGCAATAAAACTTGCATATCTGCCAGCACCTGGGATGGTTCGTCTGCGCCTTAGTACAAAAGGCTATGATGAAAAAAAACTAAACACTTTGGTGGATAAAAAAATTGACGAATTAAAAATAATGATTCCGGAGTATATTTATGGTTATGAAAATTTTGGTGAAGAAAATGTAACTATAGAGCAAATTGTAGGGAAATTATTACACGAAAAAAAGAAAACAATTTCAACCGCCGAAAGCTGCACCGGCGGATATATTTCACATCTAATTACAAAAGTTCCCGGCAGTGCCGAATATTATGTCGGTTCTGTAATTTCTTATTCTTACGAAATAAAAGAAAGAGAATTGGGTGTTTCAAAAAATATGCTTGAAACTCAAGGAGCCGTCAGCCAGCCTGTTGTTGAACAAATGGCTAAAGCTATCCGCGAAAAATACAAAACTGATTTTTCAATTGCTGCTTCTGGTATTGCAGGTCCGAGCGGCGGAACAGATGATAAACCTGTCGGAACAGTTTGGATAGCAATTGCCACTCCTGAAAAAATAATTTCTGAAAAATTTCTTTTTGGAAAAAATCGCGAACACAATATTCACAAAACAGCTGATGCAGCACTTAATATGTTAAGGAAAGAACTGCAGAAGTAGTGCTGTAGTGCAATTTTGCAAATATGTATGCTGCCGGATTTATAAATTTTAATTGAAACATTTACTTCGCCTCAAAATAAAATTATGACTCAAACAAATAATAGCGAAATTTCTATACTTTTAGCCAAGGCTGAAAATACTGGAGATAGAGTTGACCTGGCAAATTTATGGAGAGCTGCACTACGGCTTCCGAAATGGCATTTTTTGACAAAGCATACCGCAGACCTGGAAGATAGAAAACCATTTATTGGGATAATTGATAATCAGCCTTGGGTATTTGTATTTACTGACAGAGGTGAAGCCCAAAAATATGCTGCTGATATTCATAATGAAGGATTTACTGAGAAAAACGGCGAGGTGATGATTATATCTATGGACACAGATAAAGCGATTGACTATATTTTGGCTCTTCACGCAAAAGGTGTTTATGGAATGAGAATAAATGAAGGAAATGGTTGGTTCTCTCCAATTTTAAATCTGACTCCAATAATTGAATATGTTAATAAAAATTGATTTTCAGCAAAAATATTTTAGCTAACGCTATACAATTGGCGTTGCGATGCGACTTATTTCGTAAATGAAATTATAAAATTGCCATCTGCAATTGCTAACCAGAACATTAGTGTACGATAATTCAACTGCCAATAACCTTGATTTTTTTGAGAAATTAAATGGAAATGTCCAAACAAGGCAAAACTATTAAGCACCCCTGCATATACTCAAGATCTGAAAAAATTATTAGGTAGTAGATATAACTTTTTTAAGGAAACTTGGGTTGTTGGTGCACAAATGAAATTTAGCAGAAATGTTTTTGTTGCTTAAAGTTGTCAAGCATACAATTCCAACATTGGTGATGAGGGCTTCTGGTGTTCGGCTTACGGAGTTACACAGAGGCTCGTATGTAACCTGCCGCTTATTTTAAGTTGGACGGCTTATCTGTATGTTGTGTTAAGGACTGATTATTTGATAATTATTTCATCAATAAAAATATTGAAAAATAAAAAAGAAAAATTTAATAGTAAAAAAAACTATGAAAAATAATTTTGACGAATTGAACATAGGAACACAAATTTGGGCGACACAAAACCTTGATGTAAATACTTTTAAAAATGGAGAACCTATTCATGAGACTAAGACAGATGAAGAGTGGGAGACTGCCGGAAGAAACAGGAAGCCAGCTTGCTGTTATTATAACAATGACCCTGCAAACGGGAAGCAATACGGCAAGTTGTACAACTTTTATGCAGCAACTGACCAAAGAGGACTCGCTCCAAAGGGGTGGCACGTACCCAGTGATGCAGAGTGGAAAAACCTCACAGATTATTTAGGCGGAGAGAATTTAGGAGAAAAAAAAGACAGTTCAGCTAAAATGAAAAGTACCAGTGGGTGGGATGAGAGCAATGGTAATGGTACTAATGAATCTGGTTTTACTGCTCTCCCAGGCGGCTGTCGGATTGTCAATGGCTCATTTTACGAAATTGGCAGCAACTGCTATTTTTGGTCAGCAACCGAGGAAAGTAATCCTGATGCCCGCTTTCGTGCCAATAATGATGGCTCCTGCAATGATGGCGGACGCGAAGGTAATTTCTGGCCTAAAGGCAAGGAAATGTCTCCATTTGGCTGTAGTCTCGACTTGGCTTATATGGGGGCGCGTCTTTACCGCGAGCCTAGTTTTAAGTCGTGCGGCTTCTCTATACGGTGTGTTAAGGACAGATTTATTTGACAATTTGATTAATTTAATTTTTGGTTGCTATAAAAATATCCTTATTCACATCGCAAATTTAATTACTCTGGTTTATAACCTCTTGACCCCAAAGTCTATTTGTTTTTTGATTACAAACTAAAATTAAAATTATGAAATATAAATTAAATTGGATATTTCAGAATCCAAACTTAACTTTGGAATAGTTAAAGATATTCATTGTAACACCTATTAAACAATTAAAAATATGAACTCAACTTATTTAAAGTCTATTGAAAATAAGTAGTAATCTATAATTACATTAGTTTATCGCCTAATGAAAATACTATGAATAATACATAGAACTTAAAAACCTAATAACACTATGCCGGTAAAAAAACAAAGCCTCAAATCGCAGCTCAGCGAGTGTGTCCAAAATTACAACGAGGCGGGTATCGATAAACTTGCCAAACAGATTGCAAAAACAGGAACAATAGCTGATAAAAAGCTGGTTGCAGAGGCTTACTCACTGATGGAGGTCTACATATACGCTGATCTCGTTGAGGATAAATTCAAACCCGAGGACAGGAAAGGCGTTGCCGAAGGGTTGCTCGATATTCTAAGGAAGGTGCAAAAATTACGACCAGATGCTGTTTTATTCAGAGAACGCGCGGAATGCTACTCCCTGCTGGCGAAATACTACAAAAAATCTGAGAAAAAAATCGAGTATCAGGAAAAAGCTGTTAAAGAGGCTCGAAGGTGGCTTCGTGAAAAACCTGCAAGTCATGAAAACAAGCACTATCTGGCCGAAGTGCTTTTCGAAAGAATGAAAATTAAAAAGGATTGGAGCCAGAAAAATTTTCAGGAGATTCTCGACCTCTTTACCGCATCGATGAAATACTTAAGTCCGAGCAGGTTAGCAGTCTATCATTCTCAATCTTATTGGAAAAACATCGTCCCATTCAATTCTTTTATTGCAGTTAGCTACGGCATATTAGAACTTCCCTTCAATAAAAAAGATTATTACCATACCCTCTTTCTAGAAAACTTTTCTGTACTGGCGGAGAATAAATGCGCCAAATCACCGCAGCTCTTTCTGACGTGGTGGGATCAAATCATGAGACTCGCAGAATATTACGAGTCCTATGTGAAGAAATCCGGCTTCGCGAAGTATATACCTAAAATGAGGGAGGCAGCATCAAAACAGCTTCTTCACCTGCAAAATTATGAAACTAAGGACGTGGGTTTACTAAACGGTCTCGGACAAGCTTTTCAGGCACTGGCGAAAATAACAAACAAGGATGATTTCGATAAAAAGAGCAGTTATTTAGGATATGCACTGAAATTCTTTCTTGCAGGACAAGAGATAAATCCGATGGCTTGGACCTTTCCGGTATACGCAACTAACGTACTGAAAAATATCGCAGAACTGTATCATCAAAAAGGAAACAAAAAGATGGTCATAAAAACCTTCTCGAAAGGAAAATCCATTTTTAAAACGACGGAAAAATATCTTGGCGACACATTCACGCTATCGAACTATTGTGGGGAATTCCTTTACGAATTTGCCGATTTAGGATACGATTTCAAAAATGAGCGCTTGCTAAATGATGCCTCCAAACAATTCGAGAGCGCAATAAAAAAAGGAGAAGGTTATTACAGCGAACCCTATATCTATCTTGCCAAGATAGCCCTCAGGAAAAGCAATAAATCCAGATGCCTTGTAATTCTCAAAGAATGCAAAGAAGCACTATCGAAGAGCGGCTGCAAATATAAATTCGGAGAAATATGCGAAGAAAAAGATTTCGCAGAAGTTTGTAAAGAAATGCGAAAAATGGATTCGGAAGTAAATTAATTTTTGGCCCATATAATCATCCAGTAGAATTATTCAGCACAGAATATACAAACCAAAAACTTGACTATATTTATATTACCCATGTGCAGGAAATGTTTGTTGCCGAACCGCATGAATATCTTTTTAGTTATCAAGAAATTATGCAGAAATGAATGGTTTGATAGCTGTGATATTAATTTGAGATTACAATAGTGCGGATAGCATATTATTAATATTTTTGATCGGTGCTGCAAATCCAAACCTACGGACAGGATATAAAATACTGATCTAAGCTGATAGATTAATGTTTATTCCACACAGATTCTTTTTCTGAAGATCCTATTATCGAAAGTCTTTCCCAGAAGTGCGTAAATGCCAGGCTTCAGGAATTTATCATCGAACGACAAAGTAAATTCTCCATTTTCAAATGGTATCATTTTTGAAAATAATTCTTTACCATACAAGTCGAACACATATACTGTAATATTGGTCATTGATTTAATGGAAGTTGATTCTTCATCGGTCATTGCAGCTTTGCCGTGTATGATTAATCCATCGAAAGGATTTGGATAAATTGAAAATGGAATATTTTCTGCCTTTAAATCGTTTGACTTAATTTCATCTGCAGGTTCATTGAAACTTTTCAGTAATGATGTTTGAGTTGTTATGCATATCGAAAAGTTAGATGCTGCATGGACTGCGGAACCGTAGCTGTATATCCGCACGTAATATGTTGTTCCAATAACAAGGTTTGCTGCTGCAATTTTTTCGACACCTCCGTTACCTCCGCCATTATCTGAACAGCCCAATTGGCTGCCGCTGCAAGAGGTATATAATGAAAGTACAATATCTAAACCCGAATTTGGAGTTACAGTTATTGTATGTTTTGTACTTGCTGCCTGAAATTTATACCAAACATCCGCAAGTGTATGAGTTGTTGATGCATCGCAGCTGGCTTTTGGCAATCCGCTTGCTGTTGCACCAGCCAAACTTCCAGCGGTTTGAATGCAAGCCGCATTTGGAGTTAAACTTTGCGCATTGGCACAATTGTCATTTACTGGAGCAGGTGCTAATGTTGTAAAAAGTGCTGATGCCGAGAAGCTGCCGGTATTTGAACATACAGCCTGCACTTGAAATTCATAAGTTCCTGAAGTAACTAAACTACTAATCGATTTATTGGTAACAACTGAAGTAATGCTTGTCCAGATGCTGGAAGAAGTTAGCTTATACTTAATATTATAACTTACGGCACCTGAAACTGCCGCCCAATTTAAATTGGCACTGCCTGATGTAATTGAACCTGCAGAAAGACCGGAAGGAGTACCACACGAGGAACTAACTGTTCCGCAAACTGTCATATTCCCGATTGTAAAGTAATGGTCAATTATCCATGAATAATTTTGTCCGCCCAGAGCCCAGCGTTGAGTGCCCCATTGACACATGCCTCTGCCATGCCCTGAACGTGTTTTTCCACAACACAAGTTATCCGAAAAGCATGGGTAAGTATTGCCTGTACCACTTTTGCAGTTGCCGCATGAAGTACTTGCAGCTGCACCCAAACCATTGTTTTCAGCCGAGTATTCCGACCTTGCCGGATTAACTCCATCCATAGTGAGAACCATTCCAACTGTTGCTAATGCAGCAACCTGACAATTAGCATATACTGCCGAACCCCATGCCTGATTGCATGTTGAGGAAGCGATATCAAAATTTGTTTTTACCGGATGGTTCACATACCAAGCCCCATAAGTTCTATATGCCACTGAGCCTGCTGAAATAGAATTGGAATTCCAACTAGGAATCCATTCGTTATCAATTCCTTTTTCGGTATATGTTTGTAAACTCATTACACTGACGCTCGAGCAGGTTGTACAGGAACAACTAATTCCCACACGGATAGTTGTCGGAACAGTACAACCAGATGCAGTAGTGACGGAATTATTACTTTTATTCTCCGAATTATTATCAACTGCTGAGTTGTTCTGTTCATATATCTCTGCATCTTTTTGGGTATCATCCAAAACGTGCTGAAAACAATTTTCAATTTCCTGGCCTTGTCCCTTTTGTAGTGCAATATTTATCGAAATTTTTGTTGACACTAATAACAAATTCTCAACTAAAAAAGAAGAGTACCCAGGGGCTGAAAATGTAAAAGATTTTCTGACTGGCCTATCTTCAGTATTGTTAATTACAGAATATTCATTTGAAAAAATGGAAAAATGCCCTTTCATATCCGATGTAGTTTTCTTCTGTTCACCCATAAAAACTGTAATTCCTGAGATCGGTTGTCCTGTCGCAAAATCAATAACAAATCCCTCAATTAAAGCACCCGAAATATTTTCATCATTCACAGGAGTTCTATTAATTCTATCCATGTTAACCTGTATATTTATAGTATTCCCATGTTCGATATAGAAATAAGTGTGCAATGAATTATGGCCTCCGGCATTAAAAGTTACATCATATCTTCCTTCTTTATTAATAAATATAACATGGCCGCTTTCATTCGATTCCATTGAGTATTCCTTGCCGTTTCCACTAATATTTATTTGAGAATTTATTCCATAACCGTTTTCTGCATCTCTAACAAAAAAAGAAAGTGAACCTGTATTTTCAGCGTGAAACTTATCAGCAGCGGACAACTCAGTTATTGATTGTTTGCCTTGCGCATTAACTACTGCTATATTTGTATACAGTGCAGCTATTGAAAACATGATGAATGCGTAACCAATTTTTTTCATAATTCTTTTGTTTGATGTTTTTTTTAACAGAATAATCATGAACATGTCCTAAAATATAGGCAGATCATTAATGGAATAAAGAGAGATTATTCCAAATTGATTTTCTGATATATCGAAAGTATGGAAATGAATATAGGTCGGCAAACCAAAATTTGCGTAACTGTAGGAGTCTGATTTGTCGGTTAGGTAATATTAACTCTTCCTCAGTAAGTCAGCAATATAATTGGAATCTACGCCGGTTATTGTTTACAAAACATGAAGAACAATATAAACGGCCATTTACAGATGGTGATGCTGGTGGGCATTTATATTTATATTTTCATTTAAATAATCAAACAGCAGTCGCGGCAAAATGATTTTTTTGATTATTACTTTTTCTTTTTTACTTCATTTGACGAAACAATGGAATAATTCAATGCTCGTTTATAAACGCTGCTTTTTTGAATTTCTTCTAATGTT
>CAISYK010000885.1 GCA_903889605.1 uncultured Bacteroidota bacterium | reverse complement strand
TTAAGAATGAATTTATATATGTTAAGTATTTTCTGTCTGCTGTTTTCAAATTTCCCCTTCGCTTTTCTTCGAAAATCCGCCAAATTTGCGTTAAATAAAAATTATCTGAGTTTAATAATTTTTCAATCCCAGGTAAAAACATTTTCAGTTTCTGCAGCCGGAATAAAAATATTAAATATTGAGCCCTCCCCCTCTTTGCTTTGAGCTGTGATGAATCCATGATGATTCTCCATAATTTTTTTACATATCGCCAAACCAATACCTGATCCTGAATATTCGCTTTTACCATGAAGACGCTGAAATATTTCGAAAATCCTTTTTGCGTATTCCTGGCTGAATCCAATACCGCTGTCAGCAAACAAAATTTTGTGATAATTCTTTTCTGGATCTGCACCTTCATCTAATATAGTTTTGCCATGCACAATATTATAAGTAATAGTAATGTTTGGCTTGGCATTGGCTTTACCATATTTGATTGCATTGCCGATAATATTTTCGAAAAGCTGGCGGAACTGAAATGCTATAACATTTAATACAGGCAGTTTAGCCGAAGTAATAGTAACATTTTTATCTTCTATTGTGCCTTTGAGTGAATTTTCGACATCTTCAAGCATAACATTCAAATCAAGGGTTTCAAGTTTTTTATCATCTGATGAGGTTCGTGAATAAGCCAGAAGATCATCAATCAGCTTTTGCATATTTGCAGCAGAAGTTATGATACGTTTAATATATTCTTTAGCATCAGCCGAAAGTGTATCACTGCTTTTTTCAATTATGAAGCTGCTGTATGTTTTTATTTTACGCAGAGGTTCCTTCAAATCATGGCTTGCAACATAGCTGAATGAAGTAAGTTCGGAGTTGGATTTCTCAAGCTCGGCATTTTTTTGTGACAGCTGATTTCTGCGGTGTTCAAGTTCCTTTTCAACTTTTTTTTCTTTTGAAATATCACGTATAAAAGAAATGTAAACCTGTTTCCCGTTCCAAAGTGAATCGGCAATAGAAAGTGCGACAAAAAACTCTTCGTTTTTTTTATTTACAGCAGTAAATTCTACAGTTTTATTTAAAATATTGGATTCCCCGGTTGAAAATAATTGTTTGATCTCATGAAGATGAGCATCATCATTTTTAACAGGTATAATGGTTTCTCTTAAAGTTTTTCCAATGATTTCAGCCGAAGTCCATCCGAACATTGTTTCCGCTTTAGGATTCCACAAAATAATTTTACTGTTTTTATCAATTACTATAACAGCATCAGGGGCATTCTGTATCAGCTGCCTGAATGTTTTTTCGCTTTCTTTTAACTGATGGTTGAGCAGATAATTCTGAGTTACGTCCATTACTGAACCTTTTATTTTAGAAGGATTACCTTCCGCAAACGTAACAACTCCGCGCGACCAGATCACTTTTTTATTATTATTTTTTATATAACGAAATTGACATTCAAAATTTCCATTATTTTTAGATGATTTGTAAATCGATGTTTTTAATATTTCCCTATCTGATGGATGCACGAATTCGATAAATGATTTTACATCATTTTCACCATTTAACTCCAAGATTTTCAATAATTGCGGAGAATATAAAGAATTACTATTTTCTAAATCCCATTCAAAGCTTCCCAATCCCGCAATTTCATGAGCTTCCTGCAGCTGCTGATCTCTATGTTCTAATTGAAGTAGAGCTTCCTTTTCTTTTGACACGTCTAAGGCAATTCCAATAATCTGTGAAGGAATACCATCATCTGTTCTTTTGAAAACCGTTTGATATTCACGGAACCAGCG
>CAISYK010000884.1 GCA_903889605.1 uncultured Bacteroidota bacterium | reverse complement strand
TAAAATAATATTTATGAAGCTAAATCAGGTATTGAAAATGAAAACGCGTTTGTCTCCCCATTTTATTTAAACACTAATTTAGTTTTTGAATATCGGGTAATTGAAAAAATTTCTTTTATTGGCGATGCAGGTGTTTTCAACCTTTCCTATCAGAGAGATTTGAATAATAAATACTGGAAAATGCATAGCGAAGAAAACTCTCAGTATTTTAAATTAGATTTCGCCAATAAATATTATTTAAAATCACCAAAAAAATTGAATTATTATTTAATGGGAGGATTCAGCTGGCAGTATTTGATAAAAAGTGAATTAACTATTACAGATTCAATACAGGATGTTGTTAACCCTTATAATGCCGTTGACAGCTGGGATACCCATATTTTGTATAAATATGATACAAAAAAAATGCGCAGCCCTAATGTTTTTTGTTTACTTGTTGGAGCCGGTTTAGTATACAGGATTGGCGATATAGGTATAGGATTAGATATAAGAGGTTATTATTCACTTAATAACTTAAACATTAAAAGTGAACGGTTTCAGCCCAGATTAATACAAGATTTTAATTACATAGATAATAATACAAGCCTTATAAAAACAGATTATTCTGTAGTGTTTACTTATTTATTATATAAAGTTAAAAGAAAAAAAACAGTTTAGGAATAGCCGGTTTTAAAGAATTTAAAACTAAATAAACCTATAATTTATTATCATTTAGAAAATAATAATACAATGTCGTTTAGTTAAGAAAAATAAAATGCCAACACCCTTTCTCGACTCCGCTCGAAATGACTGCGGGCGATGTCAGTTCGAGGGAGTCGAGAACTGCGCGAAGGGATTGAGTTAGAAATATAACCTTAACAAAACGACATTGAATAATAATATATCATTATTGAAACGTAATGAATAACATAATAATTACTTAAACTAATTAACAGACTCTAATGAGATTATTAAAAACTAAGCTGTTTATAAGTGCTCTGGTCATACTTTTGCTTACAGGAGTTAGTTCCTGCAAAAAAGTTCAGACAATCCCTATTGGCCTTATTACAGGTCCTTCTAATGTTTGTTTTGGCGAAAAGGGAGTTAAATATTTTGTAAAAAAAGATCCGGCATCTGACTATATTTTATGGAAAGTCCCTTTACAGGCAGTTATAGTTTCTGGGCAGGGAAAAGATACAATTGTGGTTAATTTCGGGAGAGAAACAGGCAGTATTTGTGCCAGCTTTTTTAGTAAGGGAGTAGAAATAAGTGCATCCTCTTGTCTGGATGTAAAATTTGATGTTTCAAACCATTGGTGCAGGGAAATAGATTTTAAAGGAACCCCAAGATTTGGGGCGGTAGGTTTTTCTATTGGCGGTAAGGGTTATGTTGGAACTGGTGTGGATTTTTCGGCAACAGTACATAACGATTTTTGGGAATTTGACCCTGATATAAATACATGGACAATAAAAAGGCCATTCCCTGGACCAGCAAGAATTGATGCCGTTGGTTTTTCTATAGGTAATAAAGGTTATATAGGGACAGGGCAGAATAATCTTGCGGGGATATTGTATAAAGACTTTTATGCATACGATGCTGCAGCAGACCTTTGGACTCAAATAGCTGATTGTGGAACAACACCAAGAAAAAACGCATTTTGTTTTGTAATTGGGAATAAAGGGTATGTTGGGGCTGGAAGCGGAGGCAATATTGTCGGCTCACTTACGGACTTTTATGAATATGACCCTGATATTAATGTGTGGACTCTAAAGGACTCTAATATTGTAGCTCGTGCTGGAGCGGCCGGTTTTTCTATAGGTAATAAAGGATATGCCGGAATTGGGATTCTGGGCGGCATTTTATCTAATGACTTTACTGAATATGACCCTATATTAAATACATGGACCATCAAAGCTCATTTTCCTGGGATTAGCCGTATGGATGGTGTCGGGTTTTCAATTGGAAATTACGGATATATAGGGCTTGGCCTCGATTCTGATAATAAAAATTATAATGATTTTTATGAATTTGATCCAACAGACGCAAGCGATGGTTTGGATGCTAATAATAATCCACTTGGAAAATGGATTCCGATAGATACTGTCGGCGATAGATGTCAGGGTGCATTCGGTTTTCCAATAGGCAATAAAGGATACATAGGTACTGGAGTTAAATCTACACTCCCAAATTTTCTTAGCAATTTCTGGGTTTACGGCAAATGAAACATTATAAATAGATACCTTTAGTATAAAATATGGCTAATAATGCTGGTAAGTATAAAAAAAAAGTTTTCATTTCATAAAAATTTAAAAAAATAATTGTGTTTTTATTTTGCCAAAGTATCATTTGTTTTGACATAATATATATGATTGAAAGTATTGAAATATATATCTCAAAGAATATTTAATGAAAAAGTTATTATTCATTTTTATAATTATATTTTTCGGAACAGTAAATATTACTGCTCAGCCAAATATTGGTTTTGACCACTGGACCCCAGAATTTTCTTATGAAAATCCAGACGGATGGCAAACTGGTAATTTCATGTCTCTTCTTACGCCTCCTGATCCTATTTCAGCCACTAAGGTAATTGGAAGTGATGCATATTCAGGGCTTTACTCACTGAAGATAAAAACCGTTTATTTGATAAACAATCCTTTTTCTACACAACTTCATGATACGACCGGCGCTGTTTTTACCGGTAAAATAAATCTTGCACCTTTTTCATATAAATACGGCTTCCCTTACACCGGTAGGCCTCAAAAGCTTGAATTCTGGTCTAAATATTTTCCAGTAGGAAACGATACGGCTGAATGTGCTGTTGCACTCCAAAAATGGAATGGAAGCGGCCATGATACTATTGGCGGCGGAAGGATAAATATTTGTTCCAATGCTGAATATACTCATTTTCAAGTTGACCTTACTTACATTTCAACAGCCTTGCCGGATACAGCAGCAATTATTTTTATGTCCAGCAAAAATGCAAACTGCGGCAGGGTTAACAGTACTCTATACCTTGATGATGTATTATTTACAGGATGGGTTGGCATTAACGAATCAAACACATCAGGCAAAGATAAAGTAAAGGCTTTCCCTAACCCGGCAAAAGGAAGTATGAATATTGAAACTCAGATTAAGGACGCATACATTGTTCGGGTGCGCGATTCTTCTGGTAAGCTTGCAGGTATTTACAGAATACTTAATAACAGCATAAGTATAAATACAAGTTTGTTCTCGAC
>CAISYK010000883.1 GCA_903889605.1 uncultured Bacteroidota bacterium | reverse complement strand
TTCTTATTTTAAATTCTGTTTTACTTTTTGCCATGTTTTTTCTGCATAGCTAAAGTTTTTTCCTTTTCCTAAAACTCAAGTAACCAAACATTTATTAATATCTTTATGCTCATAACATTTTAACTTATATAAAGTCTAATATGCACTTTAAAAAAATGGAATTCCAAATCTTACATGATGTTCAAAAATTTATTCAAATGTCCTTTTAATTACATTTTCGTCTGGCATAAGTTTATATTTTTAAGTTTATGTTTCTACCAATGAAGTCCTAACAACAAAACCATAAACAAAATTACAATTGGTATAACGAGAATAATACCAATAATTGAAGTCAACGAATAAAGGAGACTTTGCTTAAATATATTGCTTAATGTTTTTGGTGAGAGACAAACATAAGCAAGAAAAAGGTTTATAACGAATCCAAAAAAAGAAAGTATTGGCACCATGAAATGTTTTGTAAAATAGTGGCTAATTAGAAGTAAAATTGGAATTGTTAAAACAATACTTAAAATGTATCCAGTTTTTTTAGTAGCCATATTTATTAAATTTAAGAAAGCAATGTTATCGAAATCTTAAATAAATTCTAAATTCTGTAAAAATTGAAATATTGAAAAAGTGTAATTGCAGGTTATTCAATCACCAATATCTTACTTACAACAGCATTTTCAGTGGTAAACTGCACAGTATAAATCCCTTTAGCGAAGCTGCTAAGGTCTATATGTTTTAACACATTGCCATTAACAGGTATTTCAGAAGAATTGTAAACGTTCCTTCCGTAAATATCAATCACTTTAATATTTGTTCGCTCATTAGAATTAATATTTTCCACTTTCAAAACGAAAGAACCTGAAGAAGGGTTTGGATAAACATTAATATTATTGACTATTAGGTTTTCTGAAATACCGGCACTTGAGGTCTGGAAATTTACATTGTCAATATAAAGATCATTCATAGTAGCATCACCAGGAGATACCCCATTAAAGCGGATAATAACACTTGCTTGGCCAGAATAAGCGCTCAAATCAACTGTTTCATGTCTCCAAAGTGCTGGGGTTGCGGGTATAAATTCTTGTGAAATTGCGGTTGGGGGAGCAGTTGCTAATGTTGGTCCGACCTTTGAATAAACAGTTGCCCAGGCAGTACCGCAATCAGAAGAAACCTGAACACGTAATTCATTAGTAGAGGCGGCGTAACCGTAAGCTGGCGAGAGTGGCGCACATGCAACATCAAAGGTCATCGAAGGTGCTGTTATACCTGTGAACGAGATGGCCGGAATTGTCAGTAAATCCTGCCTGACATCCCCCCAAATGTACAGCCACCGTAAAACCGCACTTTTAGCTGAGTTAAAACCTGTAGATGCCCATCCTCCGTTAGACCAAGTCTCGGGTTGCATATCAGTTGCAGTTCGACCATTTTTGATAAACCAGTTTGCAGGAATACCTCCAGATTCAAATGATTCACCAACAGGAAGTCCCCCAACTGCTGAATAGATTATTAATCGTGCTGCTGTTGAATCGTTTGACACGTTGGAGTCAATACCACCGTTAGGATTAGACACAATAGCTTGTATTGTGTGAGTCCCTGGTAAAGAGCTGCCAACCAAAACGCCGGGAACCGCAACGTTGTCATAAGTAACAACATTGCCGATCCAATTTTTTACTTTTTGTGTTACACCATCAACCAGATATGTAATGGTGGCAGAGGTTAAAGTACTTGTCCCTGCATTTGCAATTTGTACAACAACTGCTGCACTATCACATGTTTCAAAAGTGGGAATTAGATCGTTTGAGGCTATTACCATCATTTTTGCATCTAATGGCGTGGCTGCAATTGAACAAGCTGATTTTGAATTCATCATTTGCGCCGCTGTGTATTGAGGCACATTAGTCATTGACCGATCAGGACAGATCATAACGCATGTAGGGTAATAAGAGACATTGTAAATTGCATTGAAATCATAAACAGAAGGAGTCGTAGTATAAGTTGGATCAATGATTGGGTAATTAGTTCCTGTTACCCAATCACCTAAGGTGTTG
>CAISYK010000882.1 GCA_903889605.1 uncultured Bacteroidota bacterium | reverse complement strand
TTTAAAAAAGTATCTTAAAATAAATAAAAGTAAGCATGATTATCTAAATCCGCGATTGCAGATGATTATTCAGGGTTTTATTAAGGCTGGCTATTTTATTTTATGTTTGTTTCTCTCGTTCATTGTTTTTAATAGGGCGGTAACTTCATTTTCCGATTTAACTTATCAGTATCCAAGAGAATATAGGGATGGCGCCATGATTGATATCGCTGATCAATTTAATAAGAGAGTTAACCCATATAATATTGAAAATTCATTGCCTCACACATATGTATATGGATTTGTTTCCCCCTTCATTGATTCAATAATAAAAAGATTTGTTAGTTTTAATTTGGTTCAAATCCATCTCTTCGTTTCATTTACTAGTGTATTAGTGATTTGTTTGTTGGTTAGTGTGGAGATTTTTATAAGTACTAGAAATATTAATTTTACTTTAGTGTCTTTAGCTCTCATATTAAATTATAATGTTGTTAATTTGAGACCAGAGCCACTAGCGATAGCATTGACGGTGCTAGCTTTGTTTGTGGTGAGTAATAGTGAAGTTCTAACTATGGCAAAAATAGCAAGCCTGAGTTTAATTGCGGTAGTTTTGTTTTTTATAAAACCGTATTTTGTTATATTGTTTGGCGTGTTAATGGTTTACTTTATTTTTAATGAATCGAAAAAGAATCTAATGTATCTTGTTGTTTATTTTACTTCTCTGATACTCATATCAATCCTTTTTATTAATGCCATTTTTCCTCTTTATTTTTCAAACACTATTATTAATAATTTAAACATGTTTAATACGCATAAAGTAAGTTGGATGATAAAGCAGTCAGTGGATTTTAGTAAATTTAATTGGTTGATTATTCTATCTTCCGTAATCACAATTATTTTTGGATTTTTGGGTAAATTTAACTTTAAATTTAATTTTAAGGAATCAGATAAGCCACTGGTGTCTGTAGTTAGTAATCCACTTGAAAATATCTATTTTATTTACGCATTTATTTCCGCGTTTGCCTTGACCATGTCCCCGGGCCAACATACGGGAACATATATGACATACTATAACCAACTCCTGGTTATTTCACTTTTAGTTTTTTCAATAACCTATGGTTTTAGGTTATTGAGTGAATATACTTTTAAAGAATTGGTATACATTCTTTTCCTCTTTCTGTTTATATTTGAATATAGTAATTTTTTGAATGTTCCTAAAATAGATCACAATAAGGATAATCAAACATGGAATCAAGCTATTGACTATATAGACAAACATGATCCTCAAAATGCTTATTTATCACCTCATTTTGCTACGGAAGCTGTTTTAAGGGGGTGGCCAGTTTATGATAACGGGCAGACTGATACATTCGGAGCAAGTGCAATATTTGATATTAAGTATGATTATTTAAAACCATTTTTTACAAATTCAAAATATGTTCCTAGTAGGCTATCTCAATGGAATGATAATATAAATTATAGACTTTCAAATAAGCAATTTTCTGTGGTTGTTTTATCAAGCCAATACCATGGCCTAATAAATGATTTGTACCTTAATGAATATTATGTGTTGACAAAAAAAATCGATTTACCAATAAATTTGGGGCTAGTGGAATTCTGGGAGCCAAAATACTAATAATATCAATAATTTATGCATCTCCTCTAATACTCACGCGACTTTATTATATATGAATAAAATGCAACAACAAAAAGAATTATCAATAATAATACCATGCCTTAATGAGGAAAAAACACTACCAATTGTGATAAAAAAAGCATTTAGTAGTATAAAACGTCTTAAAATAGATGCTGAGGTAATTATTTCTGATAATGGCTCGACTGACAATTCTGTAAGCATTGCGAAAGAACTAGGTGCTCGGGTTTTAAATTGCCCCCGAAAGGGATATGGGAATGCACTCATTTGTGGCTTCAGCCAAGCAAATGGAAAATATATGATAATGGGTGATGCAGATGACTCATATAATTTTGAAGAAATAGATGACTTTGTAAAATATCTCCGACAGGGTTACGACATTGTGATGGGAACAAGATTGAGAGGGAAAATAGAAAAGGATGCCATGCCATTTTTACACCATTACCTAGGAACGCCAGTTCTTACATTTATTTTAAATTTATTTTTTGGAACAAAAATATCAGATTGCAATTGCGGCATGAGAGGAATCACAAAAAATGCTTTCGAAAAATTGAATTTAACTTCCGCAGGCATGGAGTTTGCCTCTGAAATGATAATTAAGGCTGGAATATTAAAGCTAAGTATAAAAGAAATTCCAATTACCCTTTACAAAGATAAAAGAAATAGGCCACCACATTTAAATGCATGGAGCGATGGTTGGAGGCATTTAAAATTCATGCTACTTTATGCTCCTAATTTTGTTTTTATTTGGCCAGCAATTGTATCTTTTATTATTGGTTCGATTTTATTGTTGCTTCAAATAAGGGGGCCATTTGTTTTCGGCAATATATATATGGATATTCATTCAATGATACTTGGACTTACGCTTAGTGTAGTTGGGATATCTATTTTTGAGATGGGCATGATTATTAAATTGTATTCTCATCTTAATAATTATTACGAACAAGATAAAATAGTTAACTGGCTTAAAAAAAATTTACACTAGAAAAAGGTTTAATTGCTGGGGGAACTATGCTCCTAATGGGAATATCATCTGATCTCTTAATTGTCACAAGATGGACTGAAAACAATTTTCACGATATAAATCTCTCTAGATTAGCAATTTTTGGTTTGTATTTCATTTTC
>CAISYK010000881.1 GCA_903889605.1 uncultured Bacteroidota bacterium | reverse complement strand
ATGATCCATATGCTGGTCTGTATCCCAGCCTAATTTGCGGTCATACACCGAAATACGCGGATACCAGTGCACAACATCATAATGCTTAAAGCCCCAGGCATTAAATAATTTCATCCGGTTACGAATAGTTCCATTGTCAAAGTATGTTTTAAAATCAATTTTAAAAGTGACGCTTTCGCCTGATTTTATTGGTTTAGGAAGAAATACTTTTAATACTGTATTATCCTGTTCCGTTTTTAAATCCGCACCATTTAATGTTATTTTAGAAACATTGGCTCCCAGCCCTTGTGCCTCATATTTTCCATAATTTAATTTTACACCATTACTCTTATACAAGTCCGACAAATATGAGCCCTTTGCTTGTGCGTTGCTGTATAAATGAAAATAAACAAACGGCAATTCATCTGGCGAGTTATTCGTGTAAGTCAATTCTGCAGAGCCATCAATAATATCTGTTTTATCGTCGATTGAGGCATTTATTTTATAATGTACGTCTTGCTGCCAATAACCTTCATAAGGTTTTCTGTTTTTCCAATAGTACTGATTCGATGAGCTTTGATAGGTATTTTGCGGGAATTGCCCGAACGTGCTGGCAGCAAACGCTAATATAGCGAGGGTAAGAAGTTTCGACTTATTCTTCATTTTGTAAAATTTAATGAAATTTTTTAGGTGCTTTAATAATATTGTAAATATATAAGATTTTTTTTAATGGAAGGATACCCATTTGATACAAGCGAATTACAAAACTCGTTTTCATTTACAAATCCGCATTATAGAATTCCGGAAAAAGCAGATCTAGATAAATGCGGAATAATTACCAAAAATCAGTAAAAAAAATGAACATAAAAAAAGGCAAACAAAAAATTTGTTTGCCTTTTTTAAACTGTAAAAGAATGTTTACTCCTGAACTACTTCAAAAGTAACTGTTCCGGTTACATCTTTGTGAAAACGAATTTCAGCAGTATAAGTTCCAACAGCTTTAACACCATCTTCACTCATAGTGATATTTTTTCTATCCACATCATAACCTAATTTTTTTATTGCATCAGCAAGCTGAACTGAAGTAACTGAACCGAAAATTTTTCCTGATTCACCAACTTTAGCACCAACTTTTACAATCATTTCTTTTAATTTAGCAGCAGTGTTTTCAGCAGCTGTTCTAACCTTTTGTTCTTTAAAAGCACGTTGTTTAACCGTTTCAGTCAGTACCTTTTTTGATGAAAGAGTTGCGATTTCAGCCAAACTTTTCGGAATCAAAAAATTTCTTCCGTAACCAGGTCTTACATTTACTACGTCATCCTTGTATCCAAGGTTTTTAACGTCTTGTTTTAGTATTACTTCCATTTCTTAATTTTATTTTAACATGTCAGCAACATAAGGCAATAGAGCTAAGTGGCGTGCACGTTTTACTGCTTTTGATACTTTACGTTGATATTTTATTGATGTTCCGGTTAACCTGCGCGGTAAAATTTTACCTTGCTCATTCACAAATTTTAATAAAAATTGCGGGTCTTTGTAATCAATATATTTTATTCCGCTTTTTTTGAGGCGACAGTATTTCTTTTTTTTCACGTCCACT
>CAISYK010000880.1 GCA_903889605.1 uncultured Bacteroidota bacterium | reverse complement strand
TTAAGAATTAAAAACGTTAGATTATAATAATTTATAACTACCACCAACAAGCCTGCAACCGCAACAAAACTAACGTGTTGTTGCTTGTCAAAGGCGTTACCTTTGCTGCGTTTGCAAGCCGGGCGTTGGTTGTAATTTTTTTATGAAACAAATCACCATAACCTTCATAATCTTTTTGAATATTGTTACTAATATTCAGAACCTTGGTTTTGCCATTACCAAACCAAAAACTTCCTTTTGTAATAAAACATTCTGTTCTATAGATACGAGTGATAAAGAAAATTCGAATTCTCAATATTATATTGGATTAAAAAAGTGTAGAATCAACAAAATTGAAAAGCAGAAGGATGTTTATATAATCAATGCCACATGTGATAATAAAAAAATGAAAATAGTATCTGTAAAGGAGAAATTTGGAGGCGGCGAAAAAATTAAAGTTAATCAGGAATATTCACTTGAAATTTTTTCATATTTTGAAAAGTCTGATATTTTTCATCAATTTATTAACTTTGAAATAACTCCAGGAAATCAAATTTTGGCTGATTTAAATACAAGAGAACTTTATTATACAACAAGTCTTCGTGGATTAAATTATGATCCTAACAATGTAATATGTATATATGCTGAACCTATTGAAATAGAGATTAATGTAACAAAAATACAAGATACTCCCCATTTTTATTATATTTATGGTAAATCAAAAGATCATGAATTTAAAATTCTATCCTTAAAGGATGATAAATGTAAATCTGATCCAATTGTAATTGGCAATACATATATTTTGACTCTGAATTCTTATTGCAAATCTATTCCCACACATTTTCGGTATGCATTTTTGGAACTCAGAATATCGGAAAATATTATAGTCGAATTGGACAATCACTCGAGAGATTTATTTTATTCGAACAATCTTATAGGTCTTTGTTATTCAAAATGAAATTTGTAACATTAAAAAAACTACAACCAACATGCCGTCAACCGCAACAAAACTTACATATAGTTTCTTAGCAAAGGCGCTGCCTTTGCTACGTTTGCCGGCTGCACGTTAGGTGTAAGTACATAATATATAATTTTTTTATGTTCTTTAATTCGTTTAACTTTGGGTGTACGCTGAAAGGTGTTTAGAGGATATTTTGATTTTTTGCACGCCTCCAGGGTCTTTCAGTCAAACGGCAATTTGTGGGAAAATTTAGCTATATAAGTTTCGATTCTCTAATTTTTTACCAGTGGATGAGAAAACCATTCCTTGCAACTATACATGAACTCAATTAGAAACACTCTTGACGATTCCACAAATTGCTTGTGAAAACCTCGATATTAATGGACTTTGTAAATCAACTTGTACCTACACCTAACATGCCGTCAACAGCAACAATGCTTGCGCAAAGTTGCTCCTCAAAGGCTCTGCCTTTGCTGCAGTTGCCGGCCAGGCGTTAGTTGTAAGCACATTAATATATATAAAGTTTTTTGTTCTTTTCTTTTTTGTAACTTTGGGTATACGCTGAAACAAATCCTTGCGGTCCCCTATTATATCACGCTCCCAGGATCTTTCAGATATACAGTGCAATTTGTTAGTGTTTAGAGTAGAATGAGTTACGCTTCTCTTTGATACTACCAGTGGATGAGAAAAAGTATTGTTGCAACTATAAATTAACTCAATTAGAAAGGCTAATAGCATTCTTTAAAGTACAAATTGCTTATGGAATCCTTTATTAGTAAAGACTTTGTGAAACACTTTGTGCCTACAACTAACATGCCGTCAACAGCAACAATGCTTTCGCAAAGTTGCTTTTCAAAGGTGCTGCGTTTGCTGCAGTTGCCGGCCAGGCGTTAGGGCACATTTTTATGAGACACTGGTTTCTA
>CAISYK010000879.1 GCA_903889605.1 uncultured Bacteroidota bacterium | reverse complement strand
AAGTGTATGATGCAAAAACAAAACAGCCGCTCGGGGCACATTTTGAATTGATTGATCTGGCAACGGCAAAGCAAGTAATAGTATCTGACGCAAACTCAGGAAACGGCGAGTTTTTAGTAACGCTTCCAATTGAAAAAGATTATGCATTAAATGTTTCCCAAAATGGTTATTTATTTTATTCTGCAAATTTTGCATTAAAAGAGCTCGCAGATAAATCAAAACCCTTTTTAATGGATGTTCCTTTAGAGCCTATAGATACTGGCAATGTTGTCGAGTTGAAAAATGTATTCTTTGAAACTGCGAAGTTTGATTTGAAACCAGAGTCGAAAGTTGAGCTTAATAAACTGGTTAACTTTTTAACTTTAAATAAAACACTGCGCATTCAATTAAGCGGTCATACCGATAATGTAGGTGATAAAAAACTAAACCAGCTGTTATCTCAAAATCGTGCAAAATCTGTTTATGATTATCTAATTACCAGCGGTATTGATGCGAAACGTCTTACATACATTGGTTATGGAGATACCAAACCAAAAGTGAAAAATGATACTGACGAAAACCGTGCAGCTAATAGACGTACTGAGTTTAAAGTGATTGGGAAATAATTTTTTCATTTTAATTTATTTTTACTGCAATGCTTGCGTGAGTGTCGTCTGCTGGCGAGAGTGTCCCACTCGTGCCGATTATTACTAAAGCATCTTGCTTTAGTAATAATTTGATAAAATGTTTTTTTTATTCTGACTAAATATTTATATACAGCATGTCTGACAAATATAAAACACAAGAAGGGAAATTGTATTATGTTACATTAACAGTTGTTGGCTGGATTGATGTGTTCACACGAAAAGAATATGTTTACGAATTAATGAAAAACATAAAATATTGTCAGGAAAATAAAGGTTTGGAAATATATGCGTATGTGATAATGAGTAACCACATTCATTTGATAGTAAGGGCAAAAGATGGAAAATTAAATATATTGCTGGGACATCTAAAAAGTTTTACAGCCAAACAATTTATCAAACAAATTGAAATAAATCCCCAAGAAAGCAGGAAAGATTGGCTGATGCACATGTTTAAATTTTATGGGAAAGGAAACAGTCAAAATGAAACTTATCAGTTTTGGCAAAATGGAAATCATTCGATTGAATTGTGGAATGCAGAAGTTATAAAGCAAAAAATAAATTATATGCATAATAATCCGGTAAAGCAAGGTATTGTGGCTAAGCCTGAAGATTATCTATACAGCAGTGCGAATGAATTCAGTGAAATAAAAGTGCTGGATTTGTAATTTATTGTGTAGTACGGCAAGATGCCGATTAATAGACGGCACGAGTTGAAAACTCGCGCCTGCTTGGTACATTGGTTATGGGGACACTAAACCCAAAGTGAAAAATGATTCTGATGAAAACCGCGCGGCTAACAGACCTACTGAGTTTAAAGTAATTGGAAAATAAGGTTTTCTATTTATTTTGCCCTTGAGCCACCAGGTTTATTTTTTCTCCTTTATCTCTTTCAATAAAACATATCCAAATTTTGCAATATCAAAACGGC
Organism: uncultured Bacteroidota bacterium; assembly: GCA_903889605.1. Classification (GTDB taxonomy): domain Bacteria; phylum Bacteroidota; class Bacteroidia; order 2-12-FULL-35-15; family 2-12-FULL-35-15; genus 2-12-FULL-35-15. The sequence continues at coordinate 1,555 of CAISYK010000879.1, read as the reverse complement.
ATTCTTGTTTTTGTGGAAATTTTAATTGCTGAAATTTTGATGTTGGGTAAATATAAACTGAACCATCACCTATTGATGCAGTTACTTTCATTTTGAAATTTGGCGGCAATTCCTCAGCCCATTTATATTCAAGAACCGTCGAATCGGTATTTGATTTATCAATGCGGTATTCAAGTATCGGCGGGGAAACTTGTTTGAGATAAACATCAAAATATGGAGTAAAATCTTTTTTTGTTTCTTCATTAAAAAATGATGAAAAACGAGCAGTTGAAATAGTACTTTTCGCAAATATTTTCTGAGCATCTTTAAGAATTTTAAAAAACAATTCATCGTTATTTAACTGCATTCTCAATGTGTGAATGAACATTGCTCCCTTATAATATATATCCTGGTCATAGTTTTTTACCATACTGTTATAGGCTACCCCTTCCGGCTTTAATACTGGCCGTCTATTATATACAAATTGTGAATAATAATTTATAAAAGCATCATAATCCTGTTTTCCAAACATTTTTTCGAGAAACAAAAGCTCTGAATAGGTTGCAAATCCTTCATGAAGCCATATATCAGCATAATCATGCCCTGTAATATTATTCCCCCACCATTCGTGACTAAGTTCATGAACAAGTGTAAGATCAAAATTTTTATAATCATCGTGATAGCCATTTCCCATAGATATTGCGGATTGATGCTCCATGCAAAGGCCTTTAGGTAAACATGATTCAATAAATTTACATCCATCATTCCACCATGGAAAAGGTCCATAAAGGTTCTCAAGATTTTTCATAATTATCGGGGCTTGATTATAATAATTATCGGCGGTATATTTATTATAACTCAGCGCATAGACCTGTATTATACGATCAGCATTATTTAAATCTTTATAAGCTTTTTCCAGTTTAACATAATCGCCCACATTAAACGAAATGTTGTATACATTGATTGGGGTTTTTACAGACCAGTTATAGACTCTCTCAGTTGCTGTTTCGTTAATACTATCAAGTCTCCCATTGGCTATTGCAGCGAATTCTTTTGGAACCGCTACCCTTATAAAACAACTGTCAGCCTCATCATAAAGCAGATTTTTACACGGCATCATGTGATGCGGCCCTATTCCTTCTGTAGCAGTGCATATCCAGGGTTTATTATTGCTGTCCTTTTTCCAGTTGATTGATGTATAATCTAAAATATTTATGGGTGTACCATGATAAGTAATTTCCAGCATAACATTCTCACCTTTTTTTAAATCATGATCGAAAACGATATACAACTCATCCTTTTTTCTTTTAGTAAATTTCAGGGGAATGGTGCTCTTTATTCCATCAATATTCAGATGCCTTTCTAAATCGAGCATAATGCTGTCCTTACTGAATTCCATTCGGAAATATATTTTCATTATACCATTAATACTTTTTTGTTCCGGATGAACACTTACATACCAATCATAACAGGTTACATCATAGCTTGTTCTTAAGGGATTTGAATTTGATCCGATTTCTTTTTCCCATTTAGTAAAGTGAGGGAAATGTGTTTTTGCTGATGGAAAATAATATTT
>CAISYK010000878.1 GCA_903889605.1 uncultured Bacteroidota bacterium | reverse complement strand
CTCGCTCCTGTTAAAAGCATGTTGAGTTTTTTTCACAAAACAACCTTCATGCTTTTTTCTTTTTATTCTACTTCAATGCCCATAAATTTTTATACATATCTTTGTTAATAACGACTCTAAAAAATTACCGAACTATTGTTAAATAAATCAGCCTTGCTTAAATTCTGCAGTTCAGCATCAAATTTCGCAGTCAAAATATCGTCCCAGCCCATAATGTTTTTCATGTATAACAAAAGCGGTGTTTCCCACATTTTTACTGTTTCAATATCAAAATAAAGAGCCCCCGTGCGCCGTATAAAAAAATCGGAAGGTGTTGAGCACATTTCATGTTCAATGCAGTAATGCAGCTGAGCGCAAAGTACTAATGGAATAGGAATGTGTTCTTGTTTTTTTAATTTTTCAATGATATTAAAAAGATCGTCGATATTTGAACCGTAACGGTTTACAAGCATATCTGCTTCTGCTGCAGTTAAACCAAGGTTTTTGGCTTGTATGGTTTTATTTTTAAAAAAATCCGTAAACTTTATAGGGCCTCCTACTTTACCGCCGGAAAGCTCCATGTTTTCTGTTGTACAGGCTGGAATATTCTTTCCTTCAATTAATTTGATTTTTTTACCAATGAGATCAACTATGCGTTGAGCCATTTTACGGTAGCCTGTTAGTTTACCTCCAGCAATAGTAATAAGCCCGGAAGCAGATTCAAATATCTCATCTTTACGTGAAATCTCTGAAGGCCCTTTACCTGGTTTCTGAATCAAAGGCCTTAAACCTGCCCAGCTGGATTCTACATCGGAAGATGAAAGATGGACTGTAGGGAAAACATCATTAACACACTTTAAAAGATATGTAACATCTTCCGAAGTTATTTGAGGGTTTGCAATATCACCTGAATAAAATGTATCGGTAGTCCCAATATAAGTTTTTCCTTCACGAGGAATTATAAATATCATCCGTTTGTCGAATGTGTCAAAATACGAAGATTGTTTTAAAGGAAGTTTCATGCCGTTTACAACGATATGAATGCCTTTTGTTATATGAAGTTTTTTCTGATTTTCAGGTTTATCTAAAGTATCTATATCATCTACCCATGGTCCTGCAGCATTTACAATATACTTTGACCGCAGCTCAATTGTTTTTCCATCGAACTGATCACATGCTTTTACTCCCGCAATTTTACCATCGGTGTAAATGAAAGAAACAGCTTTCATATAGTTAACAGCTGTAGTTCCTTTACTAACGGCCTCTTTAATAACTTCGATTGTCAGTCTTGCATCATCAGTACGGTATTCATAAAAAAGAACGCCTCCCAATAAGTTATCCCTGCGCAGTAACGGTTCAGCGGCAATTGTTTCTTCCCTATTTAAAACAATGTGTTTCTCTTCTTTTTTAACGCCAGCCAGAAATTCATAAATCGTCATCCCTAACCTGGCAGTAAATTTTGTTAATGAACCATCTTCAACAATTGGTAAAAGCAGATGTTCTGGTTTGGTAAGATGCGGGGCGTTGTGATGAACTATTGCTCTTTCTTTTCCGACTTCAGCAACCAATTTGAATTCGAGCTGTTTAAGATATCTTAGTCCGCCGTGAATAAGTTTGGTGGAGCGGCTGGAAGTTCCTGCAGCAAAATCCTGCATTTCTATAAGTACAACTTTCATGCCTCTGGCAGATGCGTCCAATGCAATTCCTGCCCCTGTAATTCCGCCTCCAATAACTATTAAGTCAAAAGAGGATGAGCTCATTTCACTAATAATGGAAGACCTGTTTTTTGCTGAAAATGAAGTCAATTTGATGTTGGATATTTGATTGTTTTTTTACCTAATAACTTATTCGCCTGATAAATAAAAAATTAAAAAGACCTGATTGGACGGAAATAGTATAATAAGTCCTTATTCAGATAATCCTGGAAGCCGAAGTCGAAGTGCTGATACCATGCAAAGTGCTGGTCGAACTCTGAAGAACTCCAGTAATAACCATGTTCATAACCGCCGATTATTTCTTTTTGCTCGTATAATAAATTCAGCTCCTCTTTAGATGGGAGAAACCAGTCGCTGAAGCCTTCAAGCACCAATTGATTACACAATCGTGCAGCTATATTTTGTGTACCTGCAGTGCGGCAGGCAGTAACTATCTTTTTTGTATTTTCCTGTCCTGATCCGATGCCAGTCTCCGTTTCATCAACCACTGTATTATAACATCCCCATTGAGCACGTTCGCTGTCTCCATTGTCTATCGAGGCTATTAAGCCATGCTCACCTGTTTGATCAACATAAAATATTATGCCTCCACCAAAGGCTTGACCAACAAACATTTTTTTACTATTAGCTGTGTCAGAAATAGCTTGATTACTCATCCTTATGGAAACAATAAATTTTGTAAGCGCTTCAACTTTATCAGCAAGTGAATACCCTGATATCACAGTTTTTGCAGGCATTGGCGGCATTTTTGGGATTACATCCAAAATATTATTTAGGCATGAAATTTTAATTGCATATCCATTGTTTTGCCCTGATTTAACTCCTGAATTTATTATCCCTATAAGATTTCCAAAATTGTCAAATAATGGAGCTCCTGCATGGCCAGGTTCCATGGCACATGAAATCTGATACATTGTAATATCATTTGGGAAACCTGATTTTGAAGTTATGTTTCCTTCCGATAATTTCATTTCTCCGCCCTGAGCATTAATTTTAGGATATCCTAGTACAAATACTTTTTCATCCTTTTTAACATCTCTCATTTTAAAGGTAAACGGTGCCGTTCCGATGGCGGTAAAAATCGGGTCATCAACCTTTAATACAGCTAAATCGTTGCTTGGATCAGTTTTTACAAGGTTTCCAAGATATGTTCTTTTAACTCCGTTATTAAAAACATCTACTTCAAAATGATAACCAGGCTCTAGGGGATGATTGATTGTTGCAATGTAACCGCCCGACGACAGTATAATTCCGCTGGCATTCCATGCAGCTGGTGTCTGGGCTTTAACAAAAAGCGCGGAGCACAAAATAGTCAGAATTGTAAGGGACTTTAATTTCATGTTTATTGTTTTAAAAGGCATTGAAAATTGAAATAATAGAATTTATATTTTACTGTTTTATAATTTTTTAGCTGCATTCTTTTCAGGATTTTTTTTTTAAGTATAAAAATATTTTCCCTGAATATCATTTTTTTTATTCTCAAACCAACTCAACAGCTTTTTTTGGTTTAAAAGCAATTGCAGCCTTTACTGCTGTTTTCCAGCCTTCATAAACTTCGTTTACTTTGTCTGATCCAAGGCTGGGATTAAATGTTTTATCAACAAGCCATTGGGTAGAGATTTCTTCGCGGTTTTTCCAAAAACCAGCTGCAAGGCCTGCAAGGTAGGCTGCACCCAATGCTGTTGTTTCATTTACAACTGGTCTGTCAACAGGTACTTCCAAAATATCACTTTGAAACTGCATTAATAGATTATTGCGGGAGGCACCGCCGTCAACTCTTAAACTTTTTAACTGAATGCCGGAGTCCTGCTCCATAGCCATCAGCACGTCTTTTACCTGATAAGTTATTGCTTCTAAAGTTGCTCTGATAAGGTGTTCTTTGGTTGTTCCGCGTGTAAGTCCGAAAACGGCACCGCGCACTTCACTATCCCAGTATGGGGTTCCTAAACCAACAAAGGCCGGAACAACATATACTCCATCCGAAGAAATAACATTTTTTGCATGCGTTTCGCTTTCTGAAGCGTCTTTAAAAAACTGGAGGCCGTCACGCAGCCATTGTATTGCCGAGCCGGCAACAAAAATACTTCCTTCTAAAGCGTATTCTACTTTGCCGTCTATTCCCCATGCAATTGTTGTAAGCAATCCGTGATGAGATTGAACAGCTTTTTCTCCTGTATTCATAAGCATAAAACAACCTGTACCATAAGTGTTTTTTGCCATTCCTTTTGTGAAGCATGCCTGGCCGAATAAAGCGGCCTGCTGATCACCGGCTATACCGGAAATTGGAATCTTAATGTTATTTAATTCAGCGTATCCATATACTTCGGATGATGAACATACTTTAGGAAGAACGGATTTTGGGATGTTTAACATTTTAAGCAATTCGTTATCCCACACCAATTCATGAATATTATAAATCATTGTGCGTGAAGCATTGCTGTAATCAGTAACGTGAGCTTTCCCTCCTGTGAGTTTCCAAACAAGCCATGTATCAATTGTTCCGAAAAGCAATTCTCCGTTCAGCGCTTTTTCTCCTGCACCTTTAACATTATCTAAAATCCATTTTATTTTAGTTCCTGAAAAATAGGCATCAATAAGCAGTCCTGTTTTGCTGCGGACAGTGTCATTAAAACCTTGTTTTTTTAATTCGTCGCAAATATCAGCCGTTTGCCTTGATTGCCATACAATTGCATTGTAAACCGGCAAACCTGTGTTTTTATCCCAAACTACAGTAGTTTCGCGCTGATTAGTGATACCTATAGCTGCAATATCTTCCGCTTTGTATTTCGTCAAAGTTTCCCCTAAAACATCCTGCACCGACTGCCATATTTCCATCGCATCATGTTCCACCCAACCCGGTTTCGGGAAGTATTGTGTAAATTCTTTTTGAGCTGTGAAAACAACTTCTCCGGCTTTATTAAACAGAATTGTCCTGGAGCTGGTAGTGCCCTGATCAATTGATAAAATATATTTTTTTTCCATGAATAATTACAGATAACGAATGTTTACGAATTTACGAAATAGTGCTTTAAATTGCTTTGTTATAACCTTTTTTAATTATTTGACTGAAGTTTAGGGCTTTGTTTTCCGTTAAATAATATTTTATTGTTTTTGTTTGGGCGTTTCCCTTTCAACCTCCCCCCCCCCATCCCCTCTCCAAAAGGAGAGGGGTGTCCGAAAGGACGGGGTGAGGTTGAAAGGGCCGGGCTTTTCGCTTCAATCTTTTGCGATGGCACTGTTAGTGCGTTAAACTTACTGTTTGAT
>CAISYK010000877.1 GCA_903889605.1 uncultured Bacteroidota bacterium | reverse complement strand
TAATATTCAAAATATTAAGGATTTTAAAGCAGCTGATACGGATAAAGATGGTCTAACAGATTGGGAAGAGGCACTTTGGAAAACAGACCCCAAAAATCCTGATACAGACGGAGATAAAACACCCGATGGAGAGGAAATCACTTTGGGAAGAAACCCTCTGGTTCCAAATACCGCAGGATCAGGTAAAGAACCGAATGATAAAATTGACCCAGAAATCATAGCCAATAATGCAAAAGATGAGGAGGAATGGAACAGTTTAAACGAAACTCAAAAATTTTCAAGGTCACTTTTTTCAGATTACATTGCGGTACAACCGGCAGATGGCACAACCCTAACGACAGACCAGACAAATCAGATCGTAGCAAATTCAATAGCAAATATTCCAGAAAAACAGTTCGAACAAAAATATGTTATTGGAGATATAACAACAATTGATAATCCAACGTCAAAAGATATCTCGGAATATTCTTTAAAAATAAACGCCGTTCTAGATAATGAAGGAAAAAATAATACGTTTAAGGAAATTTCTATTGTTAATGATTTTCTAGCTAAAAATGATCCGAAAATCCTGCAGGGTATAGATAAAATTATTACCTCTTATCAAAAATCTGCTGAAGAGATTATACACATGAAAACCCCCAAAGAAATTGCGGATAGTCAGTTACTTCTTGCAAATTCTATATATAATCTTTCATTACTTGCAGAGGACCTAAAAGTAATAGATAAAAACCCTTTAATATCTCTGGTTGCTATGGGAACATATAACCAAGTCATGCTAGGTTTTACACAGGCTACGGACAACATTAATTTATATTTATCTAGTAATATATAGTGTTAAAAGATAAGAGTTTTTGATATAATTATAAAGCTTAAATGCTAAAATTTAATCCAAGCAAAAAAATACTTTCTGGAATTCTGATAACAGTAATGATCGCATTGAATTTTTCGTTTATTGTCGTGCCAAAAAAAGCAATGGCAATCCCAGTAATAGTGGTGGGAACCCCGGCACAAATAGCTTGGGACTATGCTAAGGCAGCCCTGATATTTGCAGCAAAAAAAGCAGCGACAACCTTGATCATCTCAGTATCCCAATCAATTGCGACTTGGATTTCAAACGGATTTCAGGGAAACCCATCTTTTATTAATGACCCAGCTAGATTTGCAATAAATATTGCTGATATAACAATAGGTGAATTTATTTTTCAGGATCCATCGTTAAACTTTTTGTGTAAACCTTTTCAATTGCAATTGAAACTTTCTCTAGCATTACAACATAGAAAATTTTATCAAACAATAAACTGTACCCTTTCTGGAGTATTACAAAATGGAGAAGATGCATATAACAATTTTGCAAGTGGGGATTTTATAAACGGGGGCAACTGGGATTCTTTCCTTACTATGGTTACCGACCCAAATGCAACTCCTGAGGGAGCATTCCTCGTAATGGATAGTGAGCTCACATTGAGAATGCAAAACCAACAAGGTGTTCTTGATAAAGAACTGGCACAAGGTCAAGGTTCTTTGTCTTTTAGAAATTGCACGAAAACAACCACCGACCTTTCGAAAGATCCGGACACTGGCGTAATAACTCCTACAGTGCGACCTCACGTTGATGGAGATGATTACACAGGAAGCCCTTTCTACGACCAATCTACCACAACAACAACATGGGTTCCGCCACAAAATGGAGATACATATGATGGTGTAAAAACGGAAACTACTTGTAAGGTCACAAGTCCAGGGACTTTGATTGCCTCAAGATTATTCTTTGAACAAACATCTGGTCAAAGAATGTCAGAAATACAAATAGCTACAGCCGCTGGGCTTGATATAATAATCTACGCCGCCGCCGATGCATTAGCACAGTTAGCTGTGAACCAATTACAAAAAACAATAGGTGCTCTGGCTGGGGGAAATGATCAACAATATTATAGTAATGACCAAACAATCACTCAATTACAAACTCAACTAAACGGTAGTAGTGGAAGTGTAGCAGGAGGAAGCGTAACTGGGGGAGGATCCTCTTCAAATTCCGTCTCATCTAACCCGTTGTCTGGTGCAAAAACAACAGCTCAAAATGAATTGAACGACCAGATTAGTATTGAAGAAACATACAAAGATACTCAGACTAATATATTAAACTATATAGATGGAGCAGGAAATAATACAATAAGGGGAATCTTTAATACAGCGGTCGCATGCAACAATAGTGATAACAGTAATGCTACCGTAAATCGGGCAAGAGCAACATCAATCGTAGATTTTTGGGTTTCTAAGGGTGGAACAAAAGACCTTCAACTTCAAAACATAGCCTCATTAAATGTCAGTACTATAAATAACAACATATCAACTGCCTCTTCAAATATTTCCACACTAACCACCCGACGTGATGTAACACTGCCAGGTGCAAGTACTGTGTCCGCAGTTAATGCTTTGACAAGTGATCTAAATTCTTCACCTTTTCATTCGGCAACTGATGAAGTGAGTACAAGTTCTGCTGCGACAACTTACACATGGGCAATCGAAGAAGCAAGTAACGCTTCCACAACAAACTGTTCGATTGCAATTCCTGTGCTTTAGTAAGCAAAAAACAAAAGAAAAAGATCTTGTTAAGGAAGGTTGGGAAAAAGAGTTATGTTTGGTACCCTGTAGTAGAATTTGCCATCAGGTTTTAAGAAAAACCAGAAAATAAAGTAGAAAATATCATGCTTAAAATATATTTTATTTAGGAATTTCAAAAGTTTAATATAGGCAGGTTTTTAAATGGCAAATTTCACTATGGGGTGGTATAATTTAAGGAGTAAATGAAAAAAGGATTTTTTACTTCAAATACATTCAGGTTTTTTATTGCGTTTTCCATAGCGCTGGGAATTTTTCTAGTGCCAATAAGTATTTTAAGAGAAAAAACATCTACGGGGGGAGTGTCATACATACATATACAAAAAGCCAGTGCTGATGCTGTAAACACAAGAAGAGGGCTATGGTGGAACAAGGATAAATGTTATGACACACAAACTGATGCACAGGTAGATTGCGAAAGCGGTAATACAGTAAAAGGCGGAGGATTTTTTTCAGGTTTATTAGAAATAATTCTTGCGGCAATTGCTTATATATTTTTAGCAGTTAGAGCTCTCGCGGCATTATTATTAACCATTAGTGCGTGGGTCTTGGATCAATCTCTTAAAGCAACAATTGGTTTTGATTACAGTCAAATAGGAGGAGTATCGGACGTCTGGAAAATTGTAAGGGATAGTTTCAATGTACTTTTTGTCTTCATCCTTTTATGGGCTGGTATTACTCAAATCATAGGAATAGCAAAAACTAATACAAAACAAATTATTGTTGGTGTCGTAATAGCGGGGCTT
>CAISYK010000876.1 GCA_903889605.1 uncultured Bacteroidota bacterium | reverse complement strand
GTAAGACCTGTGCTTGCTGACTTGCAGACCGTAACGTAGAAAAAATAAATACACCTGGAAAGACCTGTGTTTACTGACTTGCAGACCATAACGCAGAAAAAATAAATACAAACTAGAAAGACCTGTGTTTACTAACTTGCAGACCGTAACGTAGAAAAAATAAACACAAACTTGAAAGACCTGTGTTTACTGACTTGCAGACCGTAACGTAGAAAAAACAAATACAAACTGGTAAGACCTGTACTTACTGACTTGCAGACCGCAACGTAGAAAAAATAAATACAAACTGGTAAGACCTGTGCTTGTTGACTTGCAGACCATAACGAAAAAAAAAGAAGCAACTAACCGCCAACATTGGCTATGCGCTATTGCTGGCATTTTAGTACATTTGATGTGCAGATTTTCATTTCAGCATTTGTCCCGGCGGACAAATACTGCTTCGTAAATCCGCAAGAGCGCATAGCCGCCCGTTAAGTGCCATTATCCGACAAAATTTTACGCAGAAAATGGAAAGTCCTCGGCAGACTGTCTTTCAGCACTTCGACAAACTCTTTTGCAAATTTTAAAGTTCTTAGTTCTTTCACAAATTTTCGGGCAGACAGTCTTTCGTTGACTTTTTAAAAATATTTACGGGGAGACTTTTTCATCAGACACTGAACATTAACGATATAAAATGGGGAGTAATATGATCTTTAGGTTACAAATTGCCGGTTAGACTTCTTTTTTATTACGAACTGGGTGTAATTTGACCTTTATGTTATGAATTGCGGGTAATTTGACTCTTTTTGTCACGAACTGGGCGTAATTTGACCTTTATGTTACGAATTGACCTTTATGCTACGAATTGCGGGTAATTCGACTTCTTTATGTCACGAACTGGGTATAATTTGACCTTTATGTTACGAATTGCGAGTAATTTCTTATTTATGTCACGAACTGGGTGTAATTTGACCTTTATGTTATGAATTGCGGGTAATTTGACTCTTTTTGTCACGAACTGGGTGTAATTTGACCTTTATGTTATGAATTGCGTGTAATTTGACTCTTTTTGTCACGAACTGGGTGTAATTTGACCTTCATGTTGCGAAATTTGGGTAAGTTGAATTCTGGGTGTTATGAGTAGTTGGTAGACTGTAACGGAATGAAAAAAATAAAATATAACGGCACTTAACATTACCTATGCTATAAGCTTGCATTTTAGTACATTTGGTGTGTGGTTTTCCAAATAAGCATTTGTCTCTGCGGACAAATACTTCTTCGTAAATCCGCTCATCGCATAGCTTGCCGTTAGTGGCAAGCGTATTTTGAAAAATATTCACCGAAACATTTGTTTCTTATTCAGGAAACATTTATCTTTGAGAAAAATTAGAAAGTGAAGCAAAAATTTAGAACACAGTTTTTAGAAGACGCATCTGCATTTCTTGACGAACTTGACGACAAATCAAGAGAGAAAATTATTTACAACATTCACAAGGCACAGGTAACTGATGACAAAGAACTCTTCAAAAAACTGTCCGGTGAAACTTGGGAGTTTAGGACTTTATATAATAAAACGTATTATCGACTTTTTGCGTTTTGGGACAAGACCGACAAGTCTGATACTGTTGTAATTTCAACTCACGGACTAATTAAAAAGACTGACAAAACTCCGCAGGCTGACCTCGATAAAGCTGAGAGATTAAGAAAACTTTATTTCGAACAAAAAAATTATAAGAAATGAAAAAGGAAACATTGAAAACATACAGCTTAGACGAAATTACCGACAAACATATTGGTAAACGTGGGACACCAAAGCGAGAAGCATTTGAGTACGAGTTGCGAATAGACTTGCTTGGTGAAGCAATTAAACAAGCTCGTAAAGAGAGACATTTGACTCAAGGAGAACTCGGAGAACTTGTGGGTGTTAAGAAAGCGCAAATTTCAAAACTTGAAAACAGTTTGACGGACGCAAGGTTCGATACAATCATCAAAGTTTTTAAAGCATTAAACGCCAAGATTAATTTTAATGTAGAATTACTTCATCAGACTGTCAAACTTGCTTGACAGAAAGAAACGCCAGCCACTAACATCACCTAAGTTACATGGCCGAATATAGCCAGTTTCATCATTTGCGCTCGCAATGAAAATAGGTCGTGGCAAAAACCTTTCGCAGCGGAAGAAAATTATTTTTTATTTGGTTTTTGCCACTGGTTATTTTATAATTTCGTTTTACGAAATCGGCCACGTCACTTAGCTTGCCGTTAGCCACAATGCAATTTTAAAAAACCACAATGAAAAAACGATATTGCATAATAATATTATTGTTGACTTTCAGAATAAGTCATGCACAGAATTTATTTGTTAATACTTACGGAATTCCTTCCGACCCAAACCTTTCATTGGTCTGTTCTGACCGATGTTTTTTTGTAACTGCAAACATTGGTCTTGAGACTATCATTGCAATGAAGACTGATTCAATCGGAAATGTTCTCTGGTCTCATAAAATTGATTTTTCAAATTCCTCATGGTTTAATCTGTCAGGTATTACTCAATCTGTAGACAATGGCTTTTTAATTCTTTTAAACATTAAACTTTTAGGTGTAGTTCCTTCTTATCAGACAGTAATAAAGCTAGATAATTCTGGAAATTTTCTTTGGACTCATAGTTATCATTTCGGAGGTACAAATGATCCATATAATATTATCAAAAACAATGATAATGGTTTTATGTTTGTTGGAGGCGGGTGTAATGGACATGATTATGTCATTAAGTGCGACCAGCAAGGGACAATAATTTGGCAAAAACAGTATACTTCCACCGGTGGAGCTCTTTGCATTGCTTCTCATAACTTTAATCAATTTGTAATTTCAGGTTACAACGGAAACGATTTAATATTTTTTAAGATAGATATT
>CAISYK010000875.1 GCA_903889605.1 uncultured Bacteroidota bacterium | reverse complement strand
CCAGTTTGCTTTGCCGTTTTTCAATACTAAAGCATGGATACGAGGATGATTTATGGAAATAGTATTTATTTTATATTGTTCGCCTTTTATAACGCTCATTAAATTCAATCCAACAGTTAAATTTTTAGCGTATAATAAGGTATCGCCTGCAAAATCACCGACATTGGCAACACTTATATCGTCAACAGAAAGTGTAAAATCGGGGAACGAACTGATCAGCGTCAAACTAAATTCTCCAAAATTTACTTTAGCATTGATACTTTCATTCGTTTTATCTTTTACCAATTGTACAATCTGCTTTTTGAAAAGAAAAGGTGCAGCAATTATTAAAATCAATAATAAAAGGAAAGTAATACCTGTCCATTTAAGAATTCTGCGAATTAAACTTTTTTTCTTTTTTGGTGTTTCAGCTGTCATAATTTTTTTTAGTTAAATTTTGTAATTTTAAAGTTCGTAATAATAAAATTTGAAAGTTTAAAGTTGGTTAGTTTTATTCCGCAATAAATGATCAACAAGAACCAAAGCAGCCATCGCTTCAACAATAGGTACTGCACGAGGCAGTATACAAGGATCGTGCCTGCCCTTCCCTACCATTTCAACTGCTTCTCCTTTTGAATTTACTGTATTTTGTTTTTGCATAATAGTAGCAATAGGTTTAAACGCTGCTCGGAAATAAATATCTTCTCCATTGCTTATGCCGCCCTGTATTCCTCCTGAATTGTTGGTTTTTGTGTGAACACCATTCACTCCATTCGATGATAGGCTGCGACTTTGATAAAACTCGTCATTATGCTGCGAACCTAACATTTTTACGCCTTCAAATCCACTTCCGTATTCAAAACCTTTTACTGCATTTATACTTAAAATTGCTTTACCTAAATCAGCATGAAGTTTATCAAACACAGGATCACCAAGCCCTACAGGCGTTCCTTTTATTACGCATGAAATTACTCCCCCAATTGTATCACCTTTTTTGCTGACTTGTTCTATCTTCTGAACCATTGTCTCTGCTATCAAGTCATCGGGACATCTAACTATGTTGGAATCAATTTTTGTCAAATCTAAATCTAAATATGATTTCAATAATTTAATATCACCAACCTGCGAAGTATATGCAGTGATGGTGATTCCGTATTGTTTCAAAATTAGTTTAGCTATTGCACCTGCAGCCACTCTGCTCACTGTTTCCCGTGCCGATGAACGTCCCCCGCCGCGATGGTCCCTCATTCCGTACTTTGAATCATAGGTATAATCCGCATGTGACGGACGATATACATCTGCATTATGATCGTAATCCTCTGATTTTTGATTCTGATTTCGGATAATAAACCCTATAGGAGTTCCCATAGTTTTACCTTCGAAAATTCCTGAAAGGAATTCAACTTTATCGTTTTCTTTTCGCTGTGTAACAATATGGGATTGACCAGGGCGTCTTCTGTCCAATTCGAATTGAACAAAATCAAAATCAATTTCTAATCCTGCCGGACAGCCGTCAATAATACCTCCCAAGGCTTCACCGTGAGATTCACCAAAGGTTGTAAGAGTAAATATTTCCCCAAAAGTATTGCCTGCCATATTTTTATCCAAAAACAGACAAATTTAATGAAAATTAAAGAAGAACTTGTAATTTATACTGATTAAAACCTGCAAAAACACCATACCCCCCATTTATGTTTGAATACATCTGCACAGGTTCTGAAAAAGGACCGCCGGAATTTGCTGCGGCTTCTAATTTTGTATGAAATAAATAATATTCTTTTGTTGAATGAATCAAATAAAGTTCCCCAATATTTCCAGTATAATTTGATTTATACACTTCAAAATTTTCATCAAAAGCTGCACCATCATTGCCTTTATCAGAAAAATTATTGGAAAACAAGTTTGAGTAGGTTGTATCGGTTAAGTTATTTCCGTAATACTGCTTTGAGTAATAGGAAATTCTATAATAATCTTCGGTCCCTGGTAAATCATTCCACTTGACTTCAATTGAATAAGCAGTATCCTGCTCATCGGGATGATATACCATGTGTGATGAAAAAGTTAATGTTGAATTATTTGTTGGAATTGAGGTACTCGCATTTATATTTTTACCATCAGGAGTTGAAACTGTCAGATAATATGTTGTGCCCACAAAAATTGGAAATTGAGAACTATTTATAGAATAACAGTTTTCGATAGAATTATACACCAATGTTTTTGTGATAACTCCGTCATTGATCTGTACAGATGCATTTGAAACATTTGAATATTG
>CAISYK010000874.1 GCA_903889605.1 uncultured Bacteroidota bacterium | reverse complement strand
CGATCGCGCTCCACAACGATGTGCCGCAAGGCCTGAGCTCGGCGATCTTCACCAACGACTTGCGCGAGGCCGAGCGATTCATGTCGGCCAGCGGCTCTGACTGCGGTATTGCCAATGTCAATATCGGCACCTCGGGGGCTGAAATCGGCGGTGCATTCGGCGGTGAAAAAGAAACCGGCGGCGGACGTGAGTCAGGCTCTGATGCTTGGAAAGCTTATATGCGCAGACAAACAAATACAATAAACTATGGTGCCAGCTTACCTTTGGCGCAAGGAATAAATTTTACTATATAATTTGATTTATGGTACTAATAAGAAAAGGCGCAGACTCTGCGCCTTTTTTTATTGAAATTTATAAACAAAGGGTGGGATAAGTTCATGCCCTCTCTGCTGACAAAACAAAGTAAGCCTTGTTATCATTGAGATAGCGGGGCTTTTTTTTACTTCTGTGGACGAAAATGCGGACAGCTTGAATTATTACAACTAATACCAATAGTTAATAAGTTTTAGTCCATATCTCACCCCTGCACACTTTCTGGACTCTGCTCTAAATGACTGCGTACTGGCAGTTTCGAGCGGAGTCGAGAAGTGAGCGCGGCATCAAAACAGGACCATTTCATAATAGGCAATTGTATAACTCACTCAGGGTTTCAAAAGAAAAAAACAATATAACAGGCATAAATTTTTCCTTAATTGTCCGCGGCACATATAATTTTTTATGTTTTTTTTCGAAAAGGACTTAATGCTAATTGCCACTCATTAGCGGCAATGGCGTGAAGAAAAAATGCTCCTTTTACATTTAGGCAGCATTTTTTTGTTCAGCACTTTTCGGGAAAATACCTGCACACTGACAATTGAAAATATAGTTGATTCCTTAGCATTTTATTAATTTGGAAATGGGTTTTTCAAAAACAACCAAAATACTTTTACTTGGAGCAAATATCTGGTACTTTGGAGAAGGTATGATGGGGCCTTTGTTTGCCGTTTTTGCCGAAAAAGTGGGAGGCGATATACTTGATATAACCTGGGCATGGGCAACTTATATGGTTATTACCGGATTAATGTATATACTGGTTGGTAAACTGATTAATGGGAAAGATTACCAGGCAAAAGTAATGGTGTTTGGATATGTGCTTAACGCGTTGTTTACTTTTGGATATTTATTTGTTAAATCCCCGGTTCAGCTTTTTATTGTCCAAGCAGGACTTGGTATTGCAGAGGCTTTTGGCACTCCTGCATGGGATGCGCTTTATGCAAAAAATCTAAGCGACGACACGGATTCTTATGCATGGGGGCTTTCCACAGGTCAATCACAAATAGTTACAGGTATAGCATTTGGGTTTGGCGGCTTAATTACACATTTTATATCTTTTGAAGTTCTTTTTATAACCATGGGTGCTGTACAATTAGCGGCCGCAGCTGTTACAGCGCAGCTTCTTTTCATAAACAGGAATGGCAAATAAAAAGGAGGTTGCCACTAAGGGATGATGTTTTGGAAATATTGGGAAATATTATTGAATTTTTAAGGAAAAACATTTTGAATCTTTTGTATTTAAAAAAAGGATTGCAGCTTAAGCACTCAAACTCCTTACTTATCAAAATGAGCCAAACATCAATATGACCAGCGCAGCCTGAAATATATTCCATTGCCCAATGTGCGGTAAACTCCTATAACTTCAGAAAAAAACGTCTGCCCGATCAATGCAATATCCCAATCTTCACTTACCGAAACCGCCAATGTCGGCATCATGATAAGTGTGTTTTTTGAAGGGGAAAAGATGAAAGCTAAACTTCCATTCACCAATGGGCTGAAGTTTTTGCTGACTTGGGCGAAAAAAGAATGTTTAAAAGGCATCAGTTTTTTCGCCGATAAGGCCGTCCCGGTCAATTCATTTATGCCATATTGAAGACCTTTGCCTTCACTGTTAAACAGATATGATACTGATGTAAAATAATCGTTTTTAAAACTGCGGTCTAAAGAAACAGAAGCCGACAAAACACCAATAGTATTCTTTAAATTTTTGTAAGGATGAAAATAAGATGCTTCCCCTTTAAATCCTGTATTCTTAATATTCCCAGCACATCCTGTTCCCAGCACAATATCTTTAAAATAAATTCCGGCAAAATACTGCAGGTCATATTTTCTGAAATTTGTTTTATACATTAATGCGCCAGCCTGCTCATTTTCTTTATCGGATATTTTATACGCCAGTTCTATTGAAGAAACGCTGCCTGTATTATATTGAATCCGCACCGCATCTGTTCCGGGGCGCTCCTCGTAATCGAAATCAAAGTAATTGAAAGCGTTGAATATATCATTGGGATTCCAAACCAGGTTGACTCCCCAGTTGATGCGCTGCCGCCCTATGGTAACATCCCATTTATTAGTTGACCAATTCAGCAAAGCGCGGTCTAACATGGTATTCAGCACAATAGAAGTGTCATCAACTAAATTATATGAAAGATCGAATTGACCATTATCTGTGTCAATATATTTTCCGAACATGTAAGTTGTTTTCACCTGCTCCCCGTAATACAAGCGGTTGCGAGCCTCTGCCCTCAGATATAAATTATCTGCAATATTCCACTTTAGGTTTATGCGGTTGTGAATGAAGTTTGATGTAACCAATGATTTCGCATTATCAATAAATGAAACTGACTGCATATCTTTTATATATCCATGAAGCTGAATTTTGCAATCTTTTTTTGATGGAAGCGAATCCTGTGCAGAGCAATAAAGCGGTGCAGTCAAAACGAATAATATATATATTGATTGACTCAAAATATTACGGCAAATATTTATTTCAGCGTTTTTCATCTGATTCTATTTTTCCGTCAACAAGAGTTATAACCCTTCTTGCTTTGTCAATCACCCTCTGGTCGTGGGTGGAAAAGATGAAGGTCATTTTCTCCTCTTTGTTTAGCTTTGCCATTAAATCGAGGAGGTTTGAGGCTGATTTAGAATCAAGATTGGCAGTTGGTTCATCTGCTAAAACAAACTGAGGCTTGGAAGCCAATGCTCTAGCCACAGCAACACGTTGCTGCTGTCCGCCGGATAATTCTGACGGACGAACGTTTATCTTATCTTCAAGCCCGACTTCACGGAGCAATTCAAGAACCCGCTTTTCCCTTTCCATTTTTGGCTTTTTCTGCAGAAGCATTACAAATTCTACATTTTCTTTTGCAGTCAGAACAGGAATCAGATTGTATGACTGAAAAACGAAACCAATATTATAAAGCCTGAAATTAATCAGCTTATTGTCATTCATATTGGTAATATCAGTATCGTTGATAATGACCTTTCCTTTGCTTGGGTGGTCAAGCCCGCCGATAATATT
>CAISYK010000873.1 GCA_903889605.1 uncultured Bacteroidota bacterium | reverse complement strand
TTTTGAAGTTATAATAATCATTTCTGTTATAAATAACATTAGTCAGCAAATCGAAAACAAATGGAGAATGCACCCCATGCTCATTTACAGCTTTTAACCTGTAAATAAAGTAATTATATAAATATTTTAAATATTTCACACGATAAATTTACAACTAAATTAAAGAATCCGATAAACATTAAATTTCGATGCTGCACAAATATATAAAGCAATGAGATTGTAAGATTTTTTATTTCTGCACCAATCATTAAACCGAGAAATTAAAAGCCCTTGATAATTTTGCGTTTTTTTGCAGAATTCAAACACAAAGTGTAATTTAACGGAATTGAAAAATTTCAATTTGCAGATGTCGAAAGAAACTTTATTAGAAATAAAGAATTTAGTAACTGAATTTAGAACCGAAGAGGAAACGGTTAAAGCTCTCAGTGAAATATCTTTCACACTTTCACGCGGGGAAACTATTGGAATAGTGGGTGAATCCGGCTCAGGTAAATCCGTTACAGCATTATCAATAATGCGTTTAATACCAAACCCTCCCGGAAAAATTACAGACGGAGAAATAATTTATCATTCCAAAACACTTGGCACCATCGACATTGTAAAAATCCCTGAAAAAGAAATGCGCTCTCTGCGCGGCAAGGAAATTGCAATGATATTTCAGGAGCCTATGACGTCGCTTAATCCTGTTTATACATGCGGGGATCAAGTGATGGAGGCTGTTTTACTGCATCAAAATGTTTCAAAGGAAAAAGCAAAAGAAATAACTATTAACTTATTTAAAGAAGTCCAGCTTCCGCGTCCTTCAGCTATTTTTGACAGTTACCCTCACCAGCTTTCCGGGGGACAAAAACAGCGTGTAATGATTGCTATGGCAATGAGCGGCAAGCCAGGTATTTTAATTGCCGATGAGCCTACAACAGCTTTGGACGTTACTGTTCAAGCAGCTATTTTGGATTTAATGCTTAAACTCCAGCGTGAACACGGCATGGGCATATTGTTTATTACTCATGATTTAGGTGTTATTGCAGAGCTTGCAGATAAAGTAGTAGTAATGTATAAAGGGAAAATTGTGGAGCAGGGTTCTGTAATGGATATTTTTTCAAACCCTCAGCACCCATACACTAAAGGACTTTTAGCTTGCCGCCCGCCTTTGGACAAACGACTATCATTGCTGCCCACGATTTCTGATTTTATGAAAACAGACAATTCGGGAGAAATGATAGAAAGTCATCAGTCTGTAAACGAAGTAACTGACAAGCTCATCGTCAGCGAAAAAGAACGGAAAGACGCCCATAAAATATTATACAGTAAAGATCCTATTCTTAAAATTAAAAATTTAAAAACTTATTTTCCTCTAAAAAAGGGGATATTCGGTAAAACAAAAGAGTTTGTATGTGCTGTTGACGATTTGAGTTTTGATGTATATCCAGGTGAAACACTCGGATTAGTCGGAGAATCGGGATGCGGCAAAACAACATTGGGTAGGACTATTTTACGTTTGATTGAACCAACTGAAGGTGAAATAATTTTCGACGGAAAAAATGTTGCAGCGCTTTCTGAAAAAGGGCTTCGCGAGATGCGCAGGGACATTCAAATTATTTTTCAAGACCCGTACTCTTCACTTAATCCGCGGATTGCCATTGGGCAGGCCATTATGGAACCTATGCAGGTGCATAATATTTTGGCTGATGACAAAGTCCGCAAGGAAAAGGTAATTGAAATTTTAGAGCGGGTAAATATGAATGAGTCTCATTTTTACCGTTATCCTCATGAATTTTCGGGAGGTCAGCGCCAGCGGATTTGTATCGCGCGTGCACTGGCTCTGCGGCCTAAATTTATAATATGCGATGAACCTGTTTCTGCTCTTGATGTTTCAGTTCAGGCGCAGGTATTAAATTTATTAAATGAATTAAAACGCGAATTCGATTTTACGTATATTTTCATTTCCCATGATTTATCTGTGGTAAAATTTATGAGCGATCGTATGGTGGTCATGAATAAAGGCAAAATTGAAGAAATGGGTGACGCAGATGATATTTATAATAATCCTAAAACGGAATACACCCAAAAATTAATCAGTGCAGTTCCAAAAGGACAATTAGAAGATATCAGAGAGGCAATAGAAAAGAAAAAAGCCGCTATTTAATTTGAAGAAATATACCATTTAATTTTCCTTTTTTATTGATTTCCTTGATTCAAATAATTTTTCACTTTATATGATTTTAAAAGCAAAAAGTAAAGTATCATTCTTCGCAGCCATTCTGTTGATTGTTTCGATACTTCTATGCCAATACAAGGCTTTAAAAGAAAAACCGGTTGAAAACCCATACCCCATTTCATGGGACGTTTATGGCTATTATTTATATTTGCCTGCAGCTTTTATTTACCATGATTTAGGATTACAAAACAACAAATGGATTAACCAAACAAGGGAAAAGTATAAACCATCTACAACCTTTTATCAGGTAACCTCAGGCAAAGACAATAAAAAAGTAATAATTTACAATATTGGGTATTCATTTGTTTACGCCCCTGGGTTTTTCATTGCGAATTGGCTGGCTCCATTATTAGGTTATGAAGCAGACGGTTTTTCAAAACCTTATCAGCTGGCAATGCATATTTCAGCACTAATTATTTCACTGATCGGCATTTTTATGTTTCGTAAAACTGCATTATATTTTTTCTCTGATGAAATAACGGCTCTTCTCATTTTAACTGTTTTATTCGGTACTAATTATTTTTTTCAGGTAACTTATGATGGTGAAATGCCGCATAATATTTTATTTACGGTCAATTGTTTTATTGTTTGGTTTACTATTAAATGGCATGAAGAAAAAAAGATAAAGAACATTCTTTTTTTAGGATTATTTTTAGGATTGGCATCTATATGCAGACCTACAGAATTAATCTTGATACTAATTCCGCTATTTTGGAATGTCTGGGACAAAGCCTCCTTTATTGAAAAAATGAAAACACTATTTAATCATTATTTTCAGATTATTTATTTTGGAATAATATTATTCGGCATTATTTCTATACAATTATTTTATTTGAAATATTCAACAGGATATTTCCGAAATTTAAACTTACATAGTGAAAGCTTTTCTTTTTTTGACCCCTATACAATTAAATTTCTTTTGAGTTATAAAAAAGGCTGGCTTGTGTATACTCCAATAATGATTTTTGGAATCATAGGTTTTTATCATCTCCAAAAACAAAATAAAAAAATATGGATTTCTCTGACATTATTCTTTTTGGTTAACCTATATGTTGTATCCAGCTGGGAATGCTGGTGGTATGCAGCAAGCTTTAGTCAGCGTCCTATGGTTGAAACATACGTTATGATGAGTCTGCCTATGGGATATTTTTTAAG
>CAISYK010000872.1 GCA_903889605.1 uncultured Bacteroidota bacterium | reverse complement strand
TATATATTTGTCCAAACTTAAAAAAACTACTCACTTTCTCGACTCCGCTCTAAATGACCAGCGCGCAGTCATTTAGAGCGGAGTCGAGAAAGCGCGGGGCATAAATTAATTGGACTATTTTATAAGTACAATTGGTATAATCCGTAAATCCAAAGATGACCAGCTAAGCTGAAGATTCGCTAATGAAGTAATGCCAAATGAAAAAACGAAGACCTCAATTTATTTTGAGGTCTTTTTTTTATTCATTTTCTATAATAACCAGAGTTCAATTACAAAACGAGTACAATTGGTTAACCGAGATTATTGTGAGCGGCAATTTCTAGAAAACAAGAAATAGTATTGGTATATCTCCGAATTACAAGACTGCAAATATTCATGTCTTCAAATTAAATAATTCTTGACATAGTTATTCAAAGTATTAACCAGTATGTACCAGCTGGCCTATTTCAATAGCCGCTTTTACAAAATTTACAAATAAAGGGTGCGGATTTGCAACTGTACTTTTGTATTCGGGATGGAATTGAACTCCAACAAACCATGGGTGGTCCTTGATTTCAACAATTTCTACCAAACCTCCTTCTGGATTAATACCTGAAGCAATCATCCCTGCTTTTTCGAAATCTGCCAAATATTCATTATTGAATTCATAGCGATGACGGTGGCGTTCGTTAATTTCTTTTTGTTTGTATACTTCCCAAGCTTTTGTTCCTTCAGTAATATTACAAGGATAAGAACCCAAACGCATTGTTCCTCCTTTATTAGTAATTTTCTTTTGTGTTTCCAATAAATCAATAACCGGACTTTTTGTGCATGGATCCATTTCGGTAGAGTTGGCATCTTTTAATCCTAATACATTACGGGCAAACTCGATAACAGCGCACTGCATTCCAAGGCAAACTCCAAAGAAAGGAATACGATTTTCGCGGGCATATTTTATTGCAGTGATCTTTCCTTCGATTCCGCGCTGACCAAAACCAGGTGCAACTAATATTCCACGCAGGTTTTTAAATTTTTCATGTACATTTTCATCTGTAACGCTTTCGGAGTGAATCCACTCAATTGATACTTTACAATCATTAGCAGCTCCGGCATGAATAAACGCTTCTGAAATAGATTTGTATGCCTCTTTCAGCTCCACATATTTACCCACTAATCCAATTTTTACTTCATGTTTAGGATTTTTGAATTTGTTCAAAAACTCTTTCCATTTAACCAAATCTGCATTTTGCGAAATTGGAATATTCATTTGGTTCAGTACTACCAGATCCAACTGTTCTTCTTCCATCAAAACAGGAACCTCATAAATAGTTCCGGCATCACGGGCTTCAATAACCGCGTTTGGAGCAACGTTGCAAAATAATGCTATTTTGTTTTTAATATCTCTATTAAGGGCATGTTCGGTTCTGCAAACCAATATATCTGGCTGAACGCCGTACTCTAACAATAACTTCACAGAATGCTGAGTAGGTTTTGTTTTAAGCTCTCCTGTGGTTGATAAATAGGGAATTAATGTTAGGTGTATTACCATTGCATCTCTTCCTAACTCCCATTTTAATTGGCGCACAGATTCAATATATGGTAATGATTCAATATCACCAACAGTACCACCGATTTCGGTAATGATAAATTGGTAATTTCCTGTTTTTCCAAGCAGCTTAATTCGATTTTTTATTTCATCAGTAATATGCGGAATTACCTGAACTGTTTTCCCAAGAAAATCTCCGCGTCTTTCTTTATCAATTACTGATTGATAAATACGGCCAGTAGTAACATTGTTCGCCTGAGAAGTAGGAATATTCAAAAACCTTTCGTAGTGGCCTAAATCTAAATCCGTTTCCGCTCCGTCGTCGGTAACAAAACATTCACCGTGCTCATATGGATTAAGTGTTCCCGGATCTATATTAATATATGGGTCGAGTTTTTGAATTGTAACAGTATATCCTCTAGCCTGCAGAAGTTTAGCTAACGACGCTGCAAGAATACCTTTTCCAAGTGATGATGTTACTCCTCCGGTAACAAAAATGTATTTGACATTTGTGGACATAACAATTTTTGAATTATTTATTTTTTTGAAATAGTATTTTTTTGAATTGTTATTTTTTTTGAATTTATTATTCAAAAAATCAAATTCAGAAAAAAATACATTAACTGATTGCTCCCGAACCAAAGGAATTTTGAGGTCAGACAAAAGTACAAATAATTTCTACTGGTTAAAATGTTTTGAAAAAAGAATATCTCAGCAGAATTGCACCTTCAATTCAATATGGTTTAAATAAAAACTTTATTGACCCAGTTCAATCAATAACAATCAATATCATTTTCAAAAAAACTACAATCATCATAAGGATTTGAAAAGCGCTTCATTTAATAAATTCATGGACTTATAACGGCGAAGCTGGAAAAGAATAATTTTTAGATTCAAAAAAACTTCAACATATAATTTCCGCTATTTATTGAATTTATGGCCAGCGACAATCCTTTAACAGACAAATTAAGATGTATTACTAAGAATTTCGCCATAATCCTTACTTAAATTCATAGAGTTTTATGCCTCATTCATAGTAATTTTTTACTGCATTTATAAAATAATAATTCAATTATTTTTGTTTTATGATAAAAAAAATATTTACTTTTGCCAATAGTATTAATTTTTAATTTTTAATTTAATGAAAACAGGAACAGTAAAATTTTTTAACTCTGCAAAAGGTTTTGGATTTATTACAGTAGATGGTACTAGTCAAGAGCTATTTGTACACGTAACAGGTTTAGTCGATCAAATTCGCGATGGCGACAAAGTTACCTTTGAAATTCAAGAAGGTAAAAAAGGTTTAAATGCAGTGAATGTGAGAAAAGCATAATTGTAATCACCTTTAAAAAAGGCTCCATTCGTATTAAGCGAATGGAGCCTTTTTTGTTTCCTAAAGCTTCGTTTTATTTATCTTTTATTTCCTCGCCTCTTACCCACTTTTCTTTAGTAACATTACCTGCCTCATCATAAACATTCCAACTACCGTCTTTTTGATAATCTATTGCAGTGGCATTATACTTCATAGGACCTTCAGCTTTTATTTTGCCGTTTTCATAATATTCCTTTTTTGAGTATCTTTTTTTCTTAGGGTCTGTAACCTCAAATATTTCCTGCGGTTTTCCGTTTTCAGCAAAAGATTTACGCATAACAAGGTATTCCATATCTTTTGTATTTTCCTCAGTATATTCTATTTGGCCGTTGGCATAATAATCTGTCCATATTTGCGGATTGCCGTCATAGTAAGTAATTTCAGATTTAAGTTTTCCTGTAGGAAAATATATCTGCATATTGCTGCGTTTAAAATCTACAGTTTTAAAAGAGCGCTCAACATTACCATTTTCAAAAAAGTTTTTATATATTTTAAGCTGGCCGTCTTCATAATAACCTTTATGGAGAATCTTACCGCTTTCATAAATATCCTCCACCCATTCCTGACAGGCATACCCTTTTCTATCGTTACGAACCGAATCTCCGCCTATTTTTGCATTTAATTTTTCATACATAGTAATTCCATAGACTGGATCTACCACTTTTGCGGCATTATATTTTTTTAGCTCGGGGCCTTTACCAAAACCCTGAGAAAACGAGAATTTGGTAATAACAATAATGATAAAAAGCAGAAATATTTTTTTCATTTTTTAAAAAGCATTATTCGATTAATATTTTGTAAAGATAAAAAAAGCCTGTAAGAAAACAACAAAAGCATATTGCGGTTTTCGGATTTGCTAAATTAAAATTGAATTTGCAAATTCTTTAGCAACAAGATAACGTTCGGCATCCAAAGCTCCTATACAACCGCTTCCTGCGGCCGTAACAGCTTGCCTGTAGTGTTTATCCTGTGCATCACCAACAGCAAATATCCCTGGAATATTTGTTTTGCTTGTTCCTGGAATAGTTTCAATATATCCTGTTTCATCCATTGTAAGCCAGCCTTGGAAAATTTCCGTATTTGGTTTATGCCCTATAGCAACAAAAAAACCAGTAATATCTAATTTACGTTCTTCTCCTTTGCTGTTAACTATTACAGCAGCTTCAACACTTTTTTCTCCCAAAATTTCTTTAGTGTATGAATCAAAAAGCACTTCGATATTTGGTGTGTTGAATACGCGGTACTGCATTGTTTTGGAAGCCCGCATTTCGCCCTTACGCACAATCATATAAACTTTCCTGCAAAGTTTTGCCAAATAAGTTGCTTCTTCGGCTGCAGTATCACCGGCACCTACAATAACAACATCCTGCCCCTTAAAAAAAAACCCGTCGCATACGGCGCATGCGGAAACTCCAAAACCATTTAATCGCTGCTCTGACTCTAGGCCCAGCCATTTTGCGGATGCACCTGTTGCGATTATAACAGAATCTGCATGAATAGTAGTTTTTTCATCAATTACGACTTTATGGATAGGGCCATTAAAATCAACTGACGTAACTAACCCCCAGCGAATATCTGTTCCAAAACGTTCGGCCTGTGCTTTAAAATCTTCCATCATTTCAGGCCCGAGAGTTCCTTTTGGGTAGCCGGGATAATTTTCTACCTCAGTAGTAATAGTTAATTGCCCTCCTGGCTGCAGTCCCTGATACATAACTGGTTTCATATCTGCTCTTGCTGCATAAATCGCTGCAGTATATCCTGCTGGGCCGCTGCCTATAATAAGACATTGTATATGCTCTTCTTTTTTTTCGGTCATAATTTTAGAAATTATTTTTTTTATTGTTTTACAAAATTAATTCGCTGCAAAGTATACATTTTTATTAATATCCAGCTTTCTTTAAGAGAGCCCAAAAATATAACAATTTACACAAATATCAGCAAAGTGTTATGAGTTGAAATGATGGTTTAGAAATAGTTTTGGCTTTAATTATCTTAAAACACAGTTTAACAATGATTTATTATAGGTACAAGTTATTATAAGCTTATCCAAAGATATATGAATTATTTGATTTGATGATTTCAAAATAAACAAATCATAGCACAAAAAAGCCTAAAACATATTAATCATCGGGGCTGTTCAGTCAAAAAATAAATTTTATCACTGAGGCACTAAGAAACATTAAAAATTCTCTATAAAACCCCGTGCTCTCAATACCTCTGCGGTTATTTTAACTTACCTGTATATCAACTGATTAATATTTTAGCTGAACGGCCTGTATAAATCATTTTTTTTACAGACTCCAGCTTAATTTTCGAAACGATAAAACCTTACATTTGTATAATAATGGTCAGATAAAACAAATTGAAAAAATCAGTTCACGAATAAATGAATCAATCAACAAAAAAATGGAAACAACAACAACAGAAATCAAAAATGTAGCACTGGTAAATAAACATATTTCGCTTGGAGCTAAAATGGTGCCGTTCGCTGGATACCTTATGCCGGTATCTTACAGCGGATTAAATGATGAACATTTAACAGTGCGCAATGCAATGGGGGTGTTTGATGTGAGCCATATGGGCGAATTTATTTTAAAAGGTGAAAACGCCTTGGATCTGATTCAGCGTGTTACTTCAAATGATGCGTCAGTGCTTACAAACGGCAAAATACAATATTCTTGTTTACCTAATGAAAAAGGCGGTATTGTGGATGATTTATTGGTTTACCGTATTGATGAAAAAACATATATGCTTGTTGTAAATGCTTCTAATATTGAAAAAGATTGGAACTGGATTAAAAAATTCAATACAAAAAATGTTGAAATGACCAACATTTCAGATAAAACATCATTGCTTGCAGTACAAGGGCCGAAAGCAATTCTTGCATTGCAGAAATTGACTGATGTGAATCTTTCTGAGATCCCATATTACTCCTTCAAAATTGGAAAATTTAACGGAGTAGAAAATGTTGTTATTTCAAACACAGGTTATACAGGCGCAGGAGGATTTGAAATTTATTTTAATAATGAAGATGCATACAAAATGTGGGATGCGATTTTTGAAGCCGGTGCTGAATACGGAATAAAACCAATTGGTTTAGGAGCACGTGACACGCTGCGTTTAGAGAAGGCTTTCTGCCTTTACGGTAATGATATTGATGACACTACTTCTCCAATTGAAGCTGGGTTAGGCTGGATTACTAAATTTACAAAAGAATTTACCAACAAAGCTGCAATATTAGAACAAAAAGAAAAAGGAGTTTCTAAAAAATTAGTTGGTTTTGAAATGATCGACCGCGGTATTCCTCGTCATGATTATCAAATTGCTGATGCTGCCGGTAAAATTATTGGTAAAGTAACATCAGGGACACAATCCCCGTCATTGAACAAAGCAATTGGAATGGGATATGTACCAACATCTTTTTCAAAAGCCGGTTCAGAAATTTTTATCATGATTCGTGATAAAGCGATTAAAGCGAAAGTTGTAAAAACACCATTTTTTAAT
>CAISYK010000871.1 GCA_903889605.1 uncultured Bacteroidota bacterium | reverse complement strand
TTTCTTTCACACAATTACCGATGTTAATAGCGGTTTCAAATGTCATTACTGTTTTGGCTATTAACTAATGGCAATCACCGAAAATATAACTAAAGCGCTCTAATGTCAATTAACTTTGATTGAAATATATTGTCCATTTACATAAACACCGGTATTTATTTTATTATTTGATTTAATAACAATCAATCGACTAACCAAAAAATTGTAATAACGAAATAAATTATAGAAAAAGCCCTTTTGGTCATTTTAAAATACAGCCTTTAACGAAAAATATGATTTGTAAAAAATTGATTATTTACCCTCAATAAAACTATCATTATGAAAAAAATTATGTTTTTTATTATTTGCCTTTTTTGCAGTACAGTCTATGCACAGCAATGGGATTGGCAAAAACGTGCCGGTGCATTGGATTATGACAATGCAAATGGTATTGCAACTGATAAAACAGGAAATACCTATATGACAGGAAGGATTGTCTTTGGGGGGTACGGTCATATTTTTTTGACCAAGTATAATTCGTCAGGTGCTGTAGTTTGGACAAAAACTTTGATTGGAGCCGGGAATGAAGCATGTGGTATCACGATTGATTTTTTAGGTTATATTTATGTTACAGGATATTTTTGTAGTTCCGTACTAACCTTTGATTCCATCAATCTTAATAAACAGAGCAATAATGATATCTTTTTGGTAAAATACGATCCAAATGGCAACGTAATCTGGGCGAAAAGCGCAGGAGCAAATAATACCAGCTATGGATCAGTTGGATCGTCTGTTAGCACCGATCTCAATGGAAACGTTTATGTTTGCGGGTCATTTTCTGCCTCTGCTCTCACTTTTGACAGCATCTATGTAAGCACTCTTTATTCAACTGGTCTTTTTCTTGCCAAATACGATGCCAATGGAAATGTGCTTTGGGTAAAAATTTCCGGAGGTAATTATTACAATTCTGATGGTGCTGGTGCAAATTCAGTTGTAACAGATAATTTAGGTAATGTTTACGTGACAGGATTTTTTGCTTGTACATCCATCACTTTTGGTTCTCATCTATTGGTTTTGCATAATAACACCAATAGGGCAGGTGATATGTTTATTGTGAAATACGATAACAATGGGAACACAATATGGGCAAGAAGCGCTGGTGATATCGCTGGCGTTTACGGAGCTTCTGTTGCTGTGGATGCTGAACAAAATGTTTACGTTGTAGGAAGATTTGCGAGTTATTCCCTTACTTTTGGTTCCATTACCTTAATCAATCCTAGGGGTAATACTACCACATGGTCTGGGTCACAATGGCCGGCTGATTTTATTGTAAAATATGACAATAACGGAAATGTAAGCTGGGCGCAAAGTTTAGGCAGTAATAATTGTGATGAAGCTAATGCTGTAATTACGGATGGTTGTGGCAATATTTACATGACAGGTTACAAGTATGATATTACAACTCATACTGAGAACATGTTCCTTGTGCGCTTTGGTGCGAATGGGAATATTCTCATGACTAAAAATGCCCAAGGCGTGAGTAACCATGGGAAATCTCTTGCAATAGATGGTATAGGAAACGTTTATGTGTGTGGTTTTTTCAACGATTCCATTTTTCTTAACCCCTATTTATTGAACAGCGCAGGCAACGCTGATATGTTTATTGCAAAGTTAGCAACTTCCGGTATGTTTGTACCAGTAGAACCCACAGCATCTAACAAAACAATTTGCAGTGGCAGTATGTCTTCCCTTTCTTCTACTGGCGTAGGCACTTTAGGTTGGTATAATGAAGCTACTGGCGGAATTTATTTAGGGGGCGGAACAAATTTTAATACACCAATATTAACAACATCCACAACTTATTATGTACAAGACAGTACTTGCACAGCAAGCGCAACTCGCACAGCAGTTCTTGTTACTGTAAATTCTTCGCCCACTGTTACCGCTTATGCAACAGCAACAAATGTGTGTGCAGGGACAACTATAACCCTCGTTGGTACAGGAGCGACCTCTTATACATGGACAGGAGGAGCAACAAATGGAGTTGCGTTTGTTCCTTCTTCAACTTCTACATACACTGTTACCGGAATTGATGCAAACAATTGTTCCAACACTTCATCAATAACAATCCATGTAAATCCTTTACCCATTGTTACCGCTTTTGCAACTGCAACAAATGTCTGTGCCGGCACAACAATTAGCCTTATAGCCGCAGGAGCAAGCTCATACACCTGGACAGGAGGAGTAATGAGCGGAATTGGTTTTGTTCCTTCTTCAACTTCTACTTACACAGTTACCGGAACTGATGCAAACAATTGTTCCAACACATCAGAAATAACTATCGATGTAAATCCATTGCCTACTGTTACTGCTAATGCAAGCGAATCAACAGTATGCGCAGGAACTTCTGTAACACTTACAGGAACAGGCGCTTTTTCTTATTCATGGACAGGCGGAGTTTCAAATGGAGTTGGCTTTGTTCCTTCTTCTACTTCTTCTTACACAGTTACCGGAACTGATGGAAATGGTTGTTCCGATTCAGCTGCAGCAACTGTCAATGTAAATCCATTGCCTATTGTTACCGCCTATGCAACCTCAACCTCTGTATGTCCCGGAACACCTGTTATACTAATTGGTACAGGAGCAGCCTATTACAATTGGACGGGAGGATTAATGAGCGGCGTTGGTTTTGTTCCTTCTGCAACTTCAACATATATACTTACAGGAACAGACACAAACCAGTGTTCCAACACCTCTCCAATAACAATCAACGTAAACCTTTTGGATTTAACAACCAACCTAATTGGAGGAACAATTACTGCGAATCAAAGCGGAGCTGCCTATCAATGGTTGGATTGCAGTAATGGCAATTCAATTATTTCAGGTGAAACAAATCAAAGTTACACTCCTCAAATAGATGGAGAATATGCCGTAATTATTACAAATAATAGTTGTTCAGATACTTCCGCTTGTGTAAATATTTCAAAAGTAAATATTCAACAACTATCAATTAAAAACCAACAGCTAACCATTTATCCAAATCCAAACAATGGTTCGTTTACCATAAACCTGAGTAAAGTACAAGGCCAATTAATTTGTGAATGTGTTTATTCAATCATGACTGAAACAGGACAAACAATTCAATCATTTATTTTGA
>CAISYK010000870.1 GCA_903889605.1 uncultured Bacteroidota bacterium | reverse complement strand
ATGGTTGATGAGTACCAGGATACCAACTTTTCGCAGTATGTAATTATAAAACAATTAGCGGCTGCATTCCGCAATATATGCGTAGTTGGCGATGATGCCCAGAGTATTTATGCTTTTCGCGGAGCAAATATTCAAAATATTTTCAATTTCGAAAAAGATTATACCGAACTAAATGTATTCAAACTGGAACAAAACTACCGTTCCACAAAAATCATTGTAGGCGCTGCAAATACTGTTATTTCTAAAAATGTAGAACAGCTCAAAAAAAATGTTTTTACTGAAAATACAGAAGGTGAACTTATTAAGGTAATGAAAACCGAATCGGATAATTCGGAAGGAAGCTTTGTTGCCAGTTCTATTTTTGAAACAAAGATGAATGAGCAGGCGCACAACCGCGATTTTGCTATTCTATACCGCACCAACGCACAATCACGTGCAATGGAGGAAGCTCTGCGCAGACAAAATATTGCCTACCGTATATTCGGCGGTCTATCATTTTATCAGCGTAAAGAGATTAAGGATTTATTAGCATATTACCGCCTTGCCATTAACAGCAATGATGAAGAATCATTAAAAAGGATTATTAATTATCCTGCGCGCGGAATAGGCGACACAACAATTGATAGAATTATTATTGCCGCAAACGATCATAACATAAGCCTTTGGAGGGTTATTGAAAACATTAATGAATTCGATATAGGATTAAATTCTGGTGCTAAATCAAAAGTTGAAGATTTTACCGTAATGATAAAAAGTTTTTCGGCCATGCTGAATACTCACAATGCTTATGATTTAGGGCAGTATATTGCTGTTCATTCAGGCATATTAAGAGATCTGTATGCCGACAAATCGCCGGAAGGCGTGAGCCGTCACGAAAACATACAGGAGCTCTTAAACGGGTTAAAAGAGTTTACAGAAAGTGAAATTGAACTGCATGATATTGGCGCCGAACTGCCTCCTGATAATGAAAATGCAGAGTTACCAGCAGAGAGCGGGGACACATTAAAGAATCAAGAGGTAAGCAACAAGATACAGGATGATTCCACTGAGATTATCCTCAGCAAAGATGAAGAACTCAGCATGACAAAAGAAGTAAATGAATTATTATTTTCTTTGGAGACGGATGAGCCTAAGATTGAAAATACATCTTCTGATATCTCAAAAAATAATACTCTTGATATTTTCATGAGGGATATTGCCCTGATGACTGATGCAGATAAAAAAACAGAAACAGAAGAAGATAGAAATAAGGTTTCGTTAATGACTATACATGCTGCAAAAGGGTTGGAATTTCCGTATGTATACGTTGTCGGTTTGGAAGAAAATCTATTCCCTTCACAAATGTCATTAACCGAAAGGGCTGATCTGGAAGAAGAGCGGAGATTATTTTATGTTGCAATTACCCGCGCCGAAAAACGCGTAACCCTCTCCTACTCTACTACACGATACCGCTGGGGAAATTTAATTTACTGCGAGCCAAGCCGTTTTATTGATGAAGTAGATTCGAAATATTTAGATATGCCTGCTGAAAACAGCGGACGATTATTCGGCAATGAAGAATATTCAAGCAAGCCT
Organism: uncultured Bacteroidota bacterium; assembly: GCA_903889605.1. GTDB lineage: Bacteria > Bacteroidota > Bacteroidia > 2-12-FULL-35-15 > 2-12-FULL-35-15 > 2-12-FULL-35-15. The sequence continues at coordinate 6,000 of CAISYK010000870.1, read as the reverse complement.
AAACTTCATACAGGCAAGCCTAAAGAGACTTTTGTTCAGCGACCCGTTATCGGCAAAAAATTAGTTAAGATAACTACTGCTTCAAAAAACACTTCTGATTTTGATACTGAAAGTTTACGAGGTTTACAAGTCGGGATGCAGGTAGAGCACGATCGTTTTGGCAGCGGGAAAGTAATTAATATGGATGGTGATTTTCCGAATAACAAAGCCACTGTCTTTTTTGAAGGTGTTGGGCAAAAACAACTTTTAATAAAGTTTGCTAAGCTGACGATTGTGGGTTAAAATATATGAAAATTATAAATGCCTTCTCCAAACGGAAAAGGCATTTATAATGAAAAAAAACAAACTTTTTATCAGCGCTAATCCTTACTTGTTAGACAGTACATTATTTTTTTAATTGATTTTTTATTGCCGATGCCAATCCTGAGCGATTTATCCTGTCCAAATATTTTCATATTGGCAATCACAATTCCAGCATCAGATAATTTTTTATAAACAGCTTCTTTCTCTATATCATTTTTAAACACTATATAAATGAAATTGCCCTGAGAAGGGATTACATTCATTCCTATTTGCTTAAGGTGCTGGTAAAGGTATTCGCGTTCTTTAGAATTTTTTTCAGCACATTTTTCTACAAACCCCTCATCGGCCAATGCGGCAAGTGCAGCATCCTCTGAAAGTGAATTGAAGAAAAATGGAATCCTGCCTGTCTTCATAATATTAGCAAGTGATTCTTCAATAATTGCATAGCCTATTCTTAATCCGGCAAGCCCGTAAATTTTTGAAAACGTCCTTAGAATAACAAGATTGGGATATTTTTTTTGTAGTGAAAGTGAATCGGGGAAAGATTTATCGGTCACATACTCGCAATATGCTTCATCAATAACAACCAGAACTTTTTTGGGAATTTTTTTCAGCGCTTTTTCAAGCTGAATATGAGTAATTATGGTTCCGGTAGGATTATTCGGGTTTGAAATAAAAATTACTTTTGTTTTTTTTGTAATCAGAGGAAGAACATTTTCCAGATCACAAACAAAATTAGTTTGTTCCGCGAAAATATATTTCCTCCTATGTGCAGCTGCAAGCTGTTCATAAGCAATAAAGCTTCTTTCAAAAATTATTATTTCTTCATCGGGTTCAACAAATGTCTGGATTATCCCATCAATAAGCCTAACTGAGCCTGCCCCAATTACAATATTTTTCTGATCCACTCCAAACTTATCAGCGAGTTTTTGTTCAAGACGAATTGGAATGGCCGGATATAAGTGTACATTCTTGATGTTCTTTTTTATAGCTTTTAATACATCAGCAGAGCATCCATAAGGATTCTCATTGGCATTGAGACGAATAGTCACCTTATCTTTATTTTTCATTTACATGGATTTTCAAAAATACTTTTACTGATATTAAACAAAACTTCTTTCCGATACCAAGCGGTGGCACGAATATCAGTGATAGGAGAAGCATAAGACAATACTTTTGCGGCAAAATCCTCCTTATCTTTTTGTGAAATAGTATTAAAATTTTTTCCAATTAAAAATTCGCAAGCTGTTTTTGCAAAGCGGACAGTGGGAGCAGATGCGCCTAAGGCTGCACCGGCTTTAATTATTTTACCGTTCTCATCCGTTTGGATATGATAAGCCAGAGAAACAACCGAACATTCCATGGAACGCCTTGTTCCAACTTTAATGAAATTTGAAAAAATGTTTTTTGCATTCTTTTTGTTTGCTGAAACAGCAATACCATACAAAACTTCATTTTTTTTGAGTGCGGTTTGTCTTACCCCCGTAAAAAAGCTGGTGATGGGAACTGTTCTGATTTTACCTGCTGCAGATAATATTTCACATTCAGCTTCCAAAGCAGTCAGCGCACATGAAATGTCCCCGGAAGGAGAAGCTGTGCAGAGATTTCCACCTATGGTTGCCACTTGTCTTATCTGATTAGAAGCAAGACTTAATGCCGCATTATGAAGAGCAGAAAAACCTGTTTGTATCTCTTCATTGACTACGATATTATGTGCAGTAAAGAGGGCACCTAAGCGTAATCCTTTTGCTGACTTTTTAATACCTGTAAACTGAGCATCAATAACCTTTGAAAGATTTATAATTGTTAAATTTTCATTTGGTTTTTTCCTAAGTTCCATAAGCAAGTCAGTGCATCCGGCGCCAAAGCGGAAATGCTTTTCCCTGCGAATTGCGGCAAGCAGTTCGGATTTTGTTTTAGGGCTTATAATATTGAATTCCATCTAATAAAAAATGTTCATTAATAAATACTTAAATATCTCTCCGCACGGTCTGATAAAATAGTTACAACGATTCCATCAGGATTATTTTTTTCAATCCATCTTTCAGCAGCAAGAACATTCGCTCCGGAACTTACACCCACAAAAATGCCGTTTTCTTTAATTAATCTTCTAGCTCTTTCTTTAGCTTCTTCAGTTTTTATCAATATAATCCCATCTAAAACTTTTAGGTCAACAAGAAACCTTCCGCCATCACCAATCCCTTGAATTCCGTGTGTGCCATGCTCTCCTCCGCTCATAACAGGTGATTCGGCCGGTTCACAGGCAACCACTTTCATATTAGGAAAAGCTTTTATTAAAGTTCTTCTAATTCCCATCATAGTACCGCCAGTGCCGGTTCCAAGAATAAGAGCTGAAATTTCTCCAATATCTTTTGTTTGATTCAGAATTTCCACACCCGTTGTTTTTTCATGACACTCAATATTCAAGGGGTTAAGAAATTGATTAGAATTAAACCACCCGTGCTTAGCGGATAATTCATCTCTTAATGCAATTGCGCGGTCAAAATCACCGTCATCAACGTCAATAATTTCTGCTCCGAATAAACGCATCATTTGTTTACGTTCTTCACTCATGTTACGAGGCATCACAATTTTCACCTTATAACCTCTTTCAGCCCCGATACATGCTAAAGCAATGCCTGTGTTTCCACTGGTAGCTTCAATTATCGTGTCACCTTTTTTTATGAGGTTATTTTTTTCGGCATTATTTATTATATAAGTTGCAATACGATCTTTAATACTTCCGCTTGGATTAAACGTTTCAAATTTAGCGTAAAGCTTATCGCTTATTTTCAGCAAAGGAGTGTTTCCTACTGTGTCTGATGGTCTCATAAAGAATTGGTATTGACTTTTAGTTTACTATTAGTACTGCGTAATGAAAGTGCTTTTAAAATTTTTTCCGGTGTAATAGGCAAATCAAGAATTTCCAAGCCTAAGGCATTGCATACAGCATTGGAAATAGCAGCTGCTGTGGGAATCAATGAGGCTTCACCAACGCCTTTTGCGCCATAAGGACCTTCCTTGTCAATTGTTTCTACAGGAAAAAAATGAATATTGGGAACATCTGCGGCAGTGAGCATTTTGTAATTATGAAAATTAGGATTCATTATTTTCCCTTCATTCATCAATAGTTCTTCAGTCAATGCGTAACCAACACCCTGGATTACTCCGCCTTCAATCTGCCCGTCCAATAAAAGTGGATTAAGCACCCTGCCTACATCCTGCGCAACATATACATTCAAGACCTTGACATTGCCGGTATATGTATCCACCTCCACTTCAATTGCCTGAGAGGCGAATGCATAAGTACCCGAAACATTACCCTTGAAATCTTTATCCTGAAATTTACTTGATGGTTCATAAAAATAGTCTGCAATGGCAAGTTCATTAGGTTCAGAAAAATGCATTTCGCGGACAACTTTATCCAGGGCAATACTATCATTTGATTTTAACGAAATGATTTTATTATCGGAATACTCAAAATTTGAATGATTTGTTTTTAGAAGTTCTGCAGCTTTTTTGTTCAGCTTCTCTTTGAGAATTTTAATCGCCCCGAGCAGAGAATTACCTGCAACAAAACTTGTACGTGATGCATGAACACCAACATCCCAAGGCTTTACATCGGTATCAGTATTTATAACTTTTATTTTTTTCAATTCAATTCCCAGTTCTTCAGCAGCAATCATAGCCAAAACAGTTTCAGAACCCTGCCCAATTTCATTGGAACCAGTTATAATAGTGCAGTAGCCGTATGGATCAATTTTTAAAATAGTCCCGCAGCCATCAGAGCGATAAATTTTTGCTCCGCCTCCAACGTGAAGCATAGATGCAAGACCTATTCCAATTTTATATCTATCACCTTCCTTGGAAGTTCTCTTTTTGCTGTACTTACTTTTAGAAATGACTGTTTCAAGGCATTCCTTGTGACCGCAGGTTTCAAAATGCAGCCCCTGTCCAGTTGTTTCACCTTGTTCATTAGCGTTAAGCAAACGAATTGCTGCTTTGTCCATTCCAAGCTCATCTGCAAGCAAATCAATAACCCTTTCTAAAGCAAATGTTGCCTGCGGATTCCCATATCCTCTGAAAGATCCGGCAAAAACATTATTGGTATAAACTGCTGTTGAATTAAACGTAACTGCCTTTACTTTATACAGCGATGAAAATGCCTGCATTATAACGAACGGAGTTGTAGCTCCCCATGATGTGTAAGCGCCGTTATCTTTAACAATATTTATTTCTCTGAAAGTAAAATTGCCTTTATTGTCAACTCCAGCTGTCAGCTCAATTTCCATTGGCTGCCTGATTGGCGAAGCAATAAATTCTTCTTCGCGTGAATAAAGTATTTGAACAGGCCTGCCGGTCTTCATTGAAAGTAAAGCGCAGATAGGTTCAAAAGGATGCATATCAAGCTTGCTGCCGAAACCGCCTCCTATAACAGGCTGAATAACACGAATATCAGAAGGGTTCATTTTTAATGCATGAGCCATATCCCTCTGATAAAGAAACGGCACTTGGGTAGAGCTGTACAGCAATAATTTCTTATCTACCATATTGAAAGACGCGGTGATATTGCTTGTTGCCATACAGGCATGAGTCATACGTGGTAAAGTAAATTTTCTTGATATAATGTGTTTACTTTTCTTTTTTTGTTCCTCAAGGTTTCCGTGTTCGTAATGAAATTTCTCAGCGATATTTTTATTTTCAAATTTTCCGCTGATAAATTTATTAATCTGCGGAGCGTTCACTTTCAAGGCATCATCGGTATTGTAAATTCCCTTTCTGACTTTATATTTCACTTTGATTAACTTCAAAGCATTCAGTGCTATTTCCTTAGTTTCTGCAGCCACAGCGGCTATTTCATCACGGGTGCAATTTGCTTCTCCCTTTTTTAAGATAGGATGATCGCGTTTGTATCCGATATTATTTACATCCGCATCATCGGCTGTGATAACGCAAATAACTCCGGGAAGTTTTTTTGCATCTGAAACATCAATTGACTCAATGACAGCTGAAGGATGTTCGGTGCGTAATATCGCCCCATGCAGCATACATGGCAGCATTATGTCATGCCCGTATATTGCTTTACCTGTTACACGAATATTGGCATCATGTTTAGGTACCGGCGTTCCAATAACTTTAAGTTTCTTTGCCATTACAAATATTATTCTTCTTGTTTAAACATTCCTTCAGCAGCATCAATTATTTTCACATAACCAGTACATCTGCATAAATTCCCTTCGAGGTGTTTCTTAATCTCTTCCCTGGTAGGTAGTTCATTTTTTATTTCCCCGGGAACATGGTGTGAGTTTTCACATTGATTCATTAATCCTTTAATTGACATTGCCATTCCTGAAGTGCAGAATCCGCACTGCACAGCGCCGTGTTCAATAAGTGATTCCTGAATAGGATGGAGAGAACCATCACTGTTTATAAGTCCTTCGATTGTTGTAATATTTTTTCCATCCGCATTCACCGCCAGAAATAGGCATGAGTTGACAGGTGCTCCATTTACAAGCACTGTACAAGCACCGCATTCACCTTCATTACAACCGGCTTTTGTGCCTTTAAGTTCAAATACATCACGTATCAAATCAAGCAGGACAGTTGAAGCTTTTATACTGCACGAAACCTTTTTTTCATTCAATGTGAAAGAAATTTCATGAAGAACTGCTTTTTTTATTTTATCTTTTTTCAATT
>CAISYK010000869.1 GCA_903889605.1 uncultured Bacteroidota bacterium | reverse complement strand
TGCGCAGCACACCTAAACCCGAACATGGAACATCCAGCAATAACCTGTCGGCAGAGTCTTTCAAACGCTTTACAACTTTTGTTGAATCAATAGTTCGTGTTTCAATAATATTAACTTCGGCACGAGATGCGCGTTTTTTTAATTCCAGTAATTTGTTTTCTTTTACATCAAGTGCAATAATACGTCCTTTGTTTTTCATCAGTGCTGCAAGATGTAATGTTTTTCCGCCTGCCCCTGCACATGCATCCACCACACGCATTCCAGACTGCACATTTAAAAATTCAGAAACCATCTGCGATGATGCATCTTGTACTTCAAATAAACCTTTATGAAATGCTTCTGTACGAAATACATTTCGTCGGTATTTTAATTCCACCGCATCAGGCGACCAGCTGATGAGTGATGCATCTGTAATTTTCTCTTCCTCTAAAATAGTTTGTAATTCTTTAGGATTTGTTTTTAAAGAATTTGCACGTAATATAGTTGTTGGCTTTTGATTAAGCGCCCGCAGTATTTTGTCCCAATCTTTCCCTAATTCCTTTTCGCCCAAAGCATCCAGCCAATCAGGAACGGACTCCCGTATTTTTCTGATCTTTTGAAATTTCTCTAACTGAGCTATTATTTTTTTTTCATTTAAACCTTTAAAATAATTGCTGTCGGGTAATCCGTATCCGTCAAAAATTAAATATGTACCGAAAACATTCCACAGGTTTTTTTCTGTGAGTTTACTGTCTGCTCCAGCAGCAGCAAATAATAATCTCCAATTACGAACGATATCATATGTTACATCAGCAACAAAGCTGCGTTCGCGCACATCCCATTTTTTATGAGAACGCATTTCTTTTTCAATTGCTTTATCAGCATATTCGTTTTTCTCAAAAATGTTTTTCAATGCAGAAAAAATTGCCTGGATGTGAAACGAATGGTGTTTTAAATAAAATTCTTTTGTCATACAGCAAAAATACTATTTATTATATGAATTATAAATTACATTGCAGCTGATTGAAGATTTAGAAATTGCCGGCACGTTAATTTTACGGTTTATTGAAATTATATTTTATTATTCAATCTGGAATTAAATTATTATAACTCCAGTGAAAACGATAACTGTTATTAATTACTCCTTTCACAGAGAGGTGGAGCTGGACGCCGAGTCTAACAGCAGCACAGTGCAAGTACTATTTAAGTCTGAATGTTTATCTGCATAACAAGCGGACGCTTTCTTTTTCAAATAAAGGAAAATTTCAAAAAAATATCTTTTTTAAATATTGAAACCACCAATACAATATTAATTAACAGAAAAATTATAAAATCTGAAAGTGCAGTTAACAAAACATTGCACTCATTTTATTTTCCGAATTACTTAAATCAGTATTTTTGAAGCATGATAGATGCCGCTAAAATTGATACGACTATTTATATTGGTGATATTGCAGTTCACCAACCTGTTACTGTTTTTACGGATTACATACTCACGGTGCTGTGTTTATATTTTTATTGGCAGCTAAATATGCCTGTCTTTAGTAATGACAGTATTATTAATTGGAAACGCTTTTTTTTGCTGTCGAGTTTTTCATTTTTTTTAGGCGGAAATTCGCATGCTTTTTTTGCTGTTCATGAAGGCGCGGGGTATAAATCATTTTGGCTGTCGATGCAGGCTTTAAATGTTTTTTCTGTTTATAGAGCACAGCAAGCCACAATGCTTTCGGCTTTAAAGAATTCCGAAAAAAAATACTACTGGAATTTAAGTTACCATACTCAATTGATATTGTTTTTCGCTGCTGTTTTTATTTTCCAAAATTTTTCTGTGGTTATATTTGATACTATTATAGGATTAGTCCCTATTATGGTTATTCATTTTTATGATTCTAAGAAAGATAAAGACAGCATTTGGATTGCTTATGGAATTCTAATTTTATTTTTATCTGCATTTGTTCACGCGGCCAAGTTTTCATTTCATGCATATTTTAATTACCTCGATATTGCGCATGTTCTTATAATGGCAAGTTTATCAGTGATGTTTATAGGAATAAAACGTAAAGCGGTTTCTTCACATTTATTTTAATTTATTCTTCAGCTAAAACTCACTGGTTGGTTTGGAGAGAAATTGGTGCTGAATAAAATTTACAACAAAAGGGTTATTGTATAATTCTGCCCGCTATAAATAATATTTTTTCATTTGTGATATTTTAATTTTACTTTAACTAATTTTAATTTCTCTTACGTTTATGTATCACCATCTTTTTTTCTGCTAATTTTTAAAGCATGTTTTGCAGAAACAACTACGATTTATTAAATCGTAGTATTACTCTGACGGTGAAATATTTTTCAATAAAGAATGATTTAATAAAATTACTTTTTTTCAATTTTATTCCATTTAATGAATCTTTTAAATATTACATCTTTTATGTTACCTTTTTATACCCTGTATTTTAAATATTCAAATTTGACTCATTTCATTTAACAACATATAAATACTATTGAATACTCTGTAAACAAACAGCTCCTCACGGTAGTTTTTTTATTTGTTTTTTATTATTAAGTTTGTTTTAGTAAAAAAAATAAAAACAATTCCTATAACTG
>CAISYK010000868.1 GCA_903889605.1 uncultured Bacteroidota bacterium | reverse complement strand
GAAGGACATTTTTCAAAATCGGCAAAAGCAATGGTAGGGCCTGTAAGATTACAAATTGAAAAAACATTGTCAGTTTTGCTTTGCCCGTATATTGATGGGCTGCTGATGGTAATTATTATGATGACCGCAAAAATTATATTTCTCATAATTTCAAAAAAATAAATTGTAGGCTCCTTTAAATTGACTAAATCAAATTTTGCAAAAATTCAAAAGGGAATAGTTAATTCTGTCAATTCAAAAAAAATATTTCTGGAAATCATCTTATTATCATATTTCCAATTTCAAAATATTAAATTGATTGAAATCAAAAATAAGCAAAGCCTTATTTTGGTATTTACCCAATATAATTTGAATAACAGCGCTTGCCATATATACACCTAAAATTCCGGGAACAACACCTAATACTCCATTTTCAGAACAATTCGGAACGTCTTCCGGATTTGGCGGCTCAGGATAAATATCTCTTAAATTTTTTCCTTCATCATAATTAAAAACTGCAAGCTGAGCCTCAAATTTAAAAATACTTCCATATACTAACGGTTTCTTAAATTTAACGCAAGTATCATTCACAAGGTATCGTGTAGGGAAATTATCAGATCCATCTACAATAATGTCATACAGCGAAATTATTTTTTCTGCATTTTCCTCATTTATCATCTGGTTATACACCACAAATGAAACATTTGGATTTTGCGCATTTAATCTATCTGCTGCGGTCTCGGCTTTTTGCTTTCCTACATCATTTGTTGAATATAAAATCTGCCTATGAAGATTATGCAGTTCAATAGTATCAAAATCAATTATACCTATAGTTCCAATACCTGCAGCTGATAAATACTGCAAAGCTGGACAGCCCAATCCTCCGGCACCAACAACCAGCACTTTGGCATTTTTCAATTTCTCCTGTCCTTTCATGCCTATTTCAGGCAGCATAAATTGACGGCTGTAACGAACAAATTCTTCTTTACTGAATATCGACATATTTTTACGATAAAACGTGATCCCAATCCTTCCAGATTACCTCATACCCGCTGTTTGTAATTAATTCTGCAATTTCTTCAGCGCTTCTTTCATCGGCCATTTCAAACTGCTCCAAAGATCCTGTATCAACAGCATAACCGCCTGGATTAGTTTTTGAACCTGCACTCATACTTGTAACACCTAATGGAATAATATTGTTTCTGAATTTCTCCGATTCCCTTGTAGAAATAGAAAGTTCAACCTCCTCATTCAATAAACGGTATGCACATATTAATTGGAGCAATTCTTTATCTGTTACAATAACATTAGGCTCTATAATCCCTTCTGCCGGACGCATGCGCGGGAATGAAATTGAATATTTTGTCTGCCAATATTTTTTTTGCAGATAATCCAAATGAAGGGCGCAAAAGAATGAATCTGTCCGCCAATCTTCCAACCCTAATAATATACCAATGCCGATTTTGTGAATTCCTGCATTTCCAATCCTGTCAGGCGTTTCAAGACGATAATCAAAATTTGATTTTTTTCCTTTAAGATGGTATGTTTTGTAAACCTCCTGGTGATATGTTTCCTGGTATATTAGTACTGAATAAACTCCTGCATCATGCAGCTCCTTATATTCGCTGGTTTCCATTGGCTGCACCTCAATAGAAATATTTGCAAACTGTGATTTTATCAGTTCGATAGTTTTTAAAAAATAATCCACATGAACTATCTGGTTTGCCTCTCCTGTTACCAATAGAATATGGTTAAAGCCATGTTTTTTAATTTCTTCAACCTCCGTAATAATTTCTTTTTCAGAAAGTGTTTTACGTTTTACTTTATTATCAAAACTGAAACCGCAGTATGTACAAACATTATTGCACTCATTGCTCAAATATATCGGAGCATATAATTGTATTGTTTTTCCAAAGCGTTTCTTTGTCAGTTGGTTGCTTATCTGAGCCATTAGTTCCAAATAAGGAAGAGCGGCAGGTGAAATCAGGGCTTTAAAATCTTCAAGTGTTCTTTTGCCGGATGCGAGTGCAATTTCAACATCCTGCGTAGTTTTACTGTAGATAGTTTTTTTTACTTCCTCCCAATTTTGCTTATTATAAATATCTTTAAAACTCATTTTTTTTGTTTAGTCGACAATAGGTATTTAATTTTTGTTAAAAAAATCTATGTTTTACTTAATCCCCTGACAGGGTTTCAAACCCTGTTAGGGTTATTTTTTTATTCAAATAAGCGCCCCTGAGTGGCTTAAAACCCAGTTAAGGTTATTATTTGTATTCCAATATTAGTTACAGCACCTCTAACAGGGTTTGAAACCATGTTTGGGTTAATATTTGCACTTCAAATATTGGTATCGGCACCCCTGACAGGGTTTCAAACCCTGTTAGGGGTATTATTTTTATTCCAATATTGGTTTCAGCACCTCTAACATGGGTTAAAACCCTGTCAGAGTAATAAAAAAAGTACTGCGTCTTAATCCAAAAATGCAGTAAGCGGACTGCTTGCTTCAGCCCTGTTTTTTATTATACCCAATTTTGATTCATAAGCGATTCTTCCAGCTTCAACAGCCATTTTGAAAGCTCTTGCCATTTCAATCGGGTTACCCGCAATTGCTATTGCCGTGTTTACCAAAACCGCGTCAGCGCCCATCTCCATTGCTTTTGCAGCATCCGAAGGTGCGCCTATTCCTGCATCAATAATTACAGGAACACGGCTTTGCTCAATAATAATTTCTAAAAAATCAATAGTTTTTAAACCTTTGTTGCTGCCTATCGGAGAGCCAAGCGGCATCACCGCTGCTGTTCCTGCATCTTCCAATCTCTTACACAATACAGGATCAGCATGGATATACGGCAAAACAATAAAACCAAGTTTCGCCAGTTCTTCAGTTGCTTTCAATGTTTCTATTGCGTCAGGCATTAAATACCTTGGGTCAGGATGAATTTCTAATTTTAACCAATTTGTTTCCAGCGCTTCACGCGACAGCTGGGCTGCAAAAACAGCTTCTTTAGCATTTCTGGCACCGGATGTATTTGGCAGTAAATTTATATGTGAATGCTGCAGATGCACTAACAAAAGATCTGTATCTGTTTCAAAGTCAACACGTTTCAAGGCAACTGTTACCAATTCGGAACATGAAGCCAAAACCGCTTCTTCCATTTGTTTTGCAGAACCAAATTTTCCGGTGCCTAAAAAAAGACGTGACTGAAATTCTTTTTCAGCAATTATTAATTTTTTCATGTAACAATTTTATATTTATTTTTTTACTTTTTTCAGTTTTTCTGTCATCCCGAGTTTTTCGCGAGGGATCTTGTTTATATTTAGAATATTGCCTGTGATTGGCGAAAATGCCAATCGATATGACAATCTGGCTAATAGCTTCTTTAATTAATCTTTAGTTTAATCCAACTGTATAAAATCCAAATTGGGATTTTTTGTTTTTATCAAATTTTCTTTTTTTATTCGTGACCAGCCTTTTAATTCTTTCTCTCTTTTGATAGCTTCATTAATACTTATAAAATGTTCAAAGTACACTAAACGATAGCAGTAATATTTCCCAGCAAAAGTTTCGGATTTGCCTTTCTTTTCATAATGCTCTATTAATCTTCTTTTCAAATCATTAGTTACGCCAATATAAAGAACGGTTTTGCCAGGATTTGTTGTTATGTATATACAATAGTTATAATTCCACATTTAACTTTGAATTACCAGGTTTACTCTTCAGCAAAAGGTTGAACCGGGAAACCACTATTTTTTCAACATCCTTGCTAATTTCACAAATATCTTCTTAATAGCAAGTTCCCTCTCCGCAAAGGGCGGAATCGGGATGACACTGTATTTGTTAAATCCTTGTTAATAACCCATTAAACCTTTTTTAATTCAAACAATGAATTAAATGTTTGTATTAATTCTCTTTTATTGTGATGATTTGTAATTTCACCCGAAACGGCTATTCCATAAACACCCGTATTTATTATAGATGCAGCATCATCAATTGATATTCCACCAATGGCATAAATCGGGATTTGGATTTTATTTTTAGAAACCGCATTCATTATTATTTTAAAGCCTTCCAAACCTAAAACAGGACTTAAATTTGTTTTTGTTGAAGTAAAACGAAACGGTCCTAAACCAATATAATCGCATTTTTCATCAATACGGGTAAGCACATCTTTTAATGTATTGGCTGTGCCGCCAATTATTTTATTTTTTCCTAATATGGATCTGGCTTGAACGACAGGCATATCCTGTAATCCAAGATGAACCCCATCAGCATCAATACTTTTTACCAGTTCAGCATTATCATTAATAATAAAAACAGCCTTATAGCTTTCACAAATCTTTTTTACCTGCTGTGCGACTATAGAAAATTCTTTTTCACCTGCGTTTTTATAACGCAGCTGAATCCATTCACATCCAGAATCCAGTGCACTTTGAATATTTTTAAATTGCTCCTTAGCATTCAACCCTTGCGATATATACTGAAGTTTGCTATACATAATGAACTCCCAATAAAGATTTACTGCTTGATAAATATTGTTCGGTATATTTTTTTGCCTTTCGGCATGAAATAATCAAATCATTGCCCAAGGCAAGATTAGAAGCAATGGCAGAAGATAATATACAGCCTGAGCCATGTTTAGGAAAAATGTTTTTTTCAGCCGGAGATATTTTTTCAATCTTATTTTTCATAAACAAATAATCTACTCCAGGCTCGTTTTCGTTATGCCCGCCTTTCAGAAGCACATTGCAATAATTGGATAATTCCTTTGCTGCTTCCATCGGATCGGTAATTCCAGTCAGGAATACAATTTCATCTGTATTTGGGGTAACCAGGTAACAATTTTTCAGGACGGAAATCAATTTTTCTTTTTCAAAATTATTATGAAACTCAAAACCTGCACTTGCCTTTATAATAGGATCCCAAACTAATTTGAGGTCCGAGGCCTGAGAAGGTTCGACTTCGCTCACTACATGTTTGAGATTTGAAATTACAGCATCTAATGTTTTCAAATCTTTAATCAACCCAATTTTTATAACTTTAAAGTCAAATCGTTTTTTCAATATTGAAACTTGTTTTAATATCTCATCAGCTTCAATCCACTTTAAACTGTCAAATTCTATATCATTCTGAAAAGTAAGAGCACTTACCGCGCCCATACCGGAAACTCTATTTGCTTCAAACGTTTTTATATCGGCAAGAATTCCTGCTCCTCCGCTTGGATCAAACCCGGCAATACTTAATACATAAGTTCCTTTTTCAGCCATTTTAACTTAATTCTTTTAAATTTTTCCAGAGGGTTTTCACTTTGCCAAACTGCACCAAGCAATGCTATCCCAGAAAATCCTAACTCCTTTATGCTATCAATTTTATCTTCATCTATGCCGCCAAGTGCAATAAGAAAAAGCCCTTCTCCAGTTCTCCCCAAAGGATATGTTCGAAAAAACTCT
>CAISYK010000867.1 GCA_903889605.1 uncultured Bacteroidota bacterium | reverse complement strand
TGGTGGTGATTGAAGAAATTGTAGAAGATTTGTTAAACAAGAGGAAAACCAAATAGTAGAATGTAGATTTTGCCATGGCTGTATTAAAATTTAGAAAAAGAAAGTTTTGGGCTCAGCTTGCTGTTTTCGCTGCAGTAATTGGCCCAGGAATTATTACAGGCAGTGTCGATAATGATGCCGGAGGTATAACGACGTATTCGGTTGCCGGTGCATTATATGGTTATAATCTTATTTGGACTTTAATACCATCGTTCCTTGTATTAATTATTATACAGGAAATGAATGCCCGTATGGGAATAGTTACTGGTAAAGGACTAGCTGATTTGATTCGCGAAAACGCGGGAGTAAAAGTTACATTTTTTATTTTTATAGGTCTTCTAATTGCTGATATCGGCAATACTACTACCGAATTCGCCGGTGTTGCCGGAAGTATGGAAGTGTTTGGGATAAGTAAATACATAGCTGTGCCTACTGTAGCTTTTGCAATTTGGATTTTAGTTGTAAAAGGGACCTATAGAAGTGCGGAAAAAATATTTCTTATTTTTAGTGTTTGCCTGCTTACATACATTGTTTCAGCACTTATGGGAAAACCGCATTGGGCTGAAATAGGTCAATCCATAGTTCATCCAAAATTGGATATGAACTCGCAGAGCATTGCCCTGGTTATTGGTTTGGTGGGCACTACAATTGCCCCATGGATGCAGTTTTATATGCAGTCTGCGGTAATTGAGAAAGGCTTAAAAATGAAAAATTACAAATATGTATTAGTTGATATTATTATTGGATGCATAGCTACCGTTGTAGTAGCTTTTTTCATTATCGTAGCTTGTGCATCTACATTACATGAAAATGGAATTATTATTAATGAGGCTAAAGATGCAGCAATGGCATTAAAACCGCTGGCAGGGGCTTTATCCGGATATGTTTTTGCTTTCGGATTATTTATCGCTTCTGTTTTCTCTGCTACTATTTTACCATTAGCTACAGCTTTTTATGTTTGTGAAGCTTTTGGTTTTGAGGCCGGCATTGATAAAAAATGGAAAGAAGCACCTGAATTTTACGTGTTGTATACCGGTATTATTGCTGTTTCAGCGTTGATCATACTTGTTCCAAATGCACCGTTAATAGCAATTAGTTTATGGTCGCAGGTATTAAATGGTATGCTCCTTCCTGTTGTTTTAATTTGCATGATTCTTCTGGTAAACGATAAACGTATTATGGGAAAACATGTAAACCGCCCTGTAAATAATATTATTGGCTGGACTGCTGTGGTTGTATTAGTAGCACTTTCCTTAGTATTGATACTAATGTCAATTTTTTAGAATTTTTAATTTATTCCGCAATATTTCCATCTCTCATTACTAATTTTCTATCCGCCATATCAGCAAGCTCTTCGTTATGGGTAACAATTACAAATGTTTGATTGAATTTTTCGCGAAGAGTGAAAAACAGCTGATGTAATTCTTTTGCAGTCGCAGAATCTAAATTTCCTGAAGGTTCATCTGCTAATATTACTGCAGGAGTATTAATTAATGCCCTTGCAACAGCCACTCTCTGCTGCTCGCCTCCTGATAATTCACTCGGCTTATGACTAAGGCGTTCTTGTAACCCTAAAAAGGTAAGTAATTCAATTGCTTTTTCTTTGGCAGTAAATTCGGAAGTTCCAGCAATAAAAGCAGGAATACATACATTTTCTAATGCTGTAAATTCAGGGAGCAAATGATGAAACTGAAAAACAAAACCAATATTTTTATTTCTAAATTCGGCTAACTTTTT
>CAISYK010000866.1 GCA_903889605.1 uncultured Bacteroidota bacterium | reverse complement strand
CAAAAAAAACTTTTTCTTTCCGAAGGAAACAATATTAAATTTTTAGGGTTAATTAATCCCAAAGAAACGAAAACATTCCAAATAGACTTTATTGTCAGGCAAATAGACAATGTGCTTGATGTAAATGCCAATTATGTGAACAATGGAAAGATATTTGTCAAGTTTAAAGGAAAGTTTAAAAGCTTATAAGATTTTAATTTATATAAATACCCGGCAATAATTTGTATGAAAATATATGCATTTTTCGCCCTTCTCGTTTCTTTGATTAACTTACAGGAAAACGGTCAGCACTTTGATAAACAGGCGTTTTACAAGATAATGTCTTCTGGAAATTTAATTCAGGTGGATGGTCAATTGATATCAATCAAAACTGTATCTTTACCTGACAGAGAAGCATACGAAGGAGCACTATTAATGAAGAAAGCCGGTCTGATAGAGAATAAGCTGACAAAACTGTCTCTTTTCAAAAACGGAAAACTAGAGTTGGAAAACATAATTTTTAAAAATTCTGAAAATTGTGAATTCAGGCTCTTACGGTTAATAATTCAGGAAAATGCTCCAAAAGTTTTAGGTTACAATAAACAAATTGATGAAGATTGTTTACTGATAAAGAAGGCGTTTAGGGGTTCAACTGTTATTTTGCAGAACATTATACTTGATTATTGTAAAAAATCTCAAAAATTAATATTAGCAGGTTCCTGACCTTTTGTAAAGAATGAATAAAAAAATACTCCTGATTTATTATTCCCAAACTGGCCAATTGAAAGATGTTGCCGATAATTTTTCAGCTCCGTTTATGGAGGATGGTATTGACATTGAAATTAAGCGGATTGAAATTGCAGACAAGTTTAAATTCCCCTGGACAAGCGAACGTTTTTTCGATGCTATGCCTGAATGTGTTTTAGGAATCCCGGTGCCTTTAGAAAAAATAAAAATTTCAGAATCTTCTTATGATTTAATTGTTTTTGCTTATCAGCCGTGGTTTTTATCTCCAAGCATTCCTTCAAATTCCATTTTAAAAAATCCTGATTTTATCAAAATCTTGAAAGATACAGAAGTGATTACACTTATTGGTTCAAGAAATATGTGGATTTCCGCTCAGGAAAAAGTTAAGCTTCTGCTTAAAGAGGCTGGAGCAAAATTGGTTGGGAATATTGTGTTGGTTGACAAAAGCGCAAATTTAGGAAGTGCTTTAACAATACTGCATTGGATGTTAAGCGGTAAAAAGGAAAAATTATGGGGAATATTCCCGGTGCCTGGTATTTCAGAAGTTGACATAAAACAAACAAGTAAATTTGGTGAAATTGTAAAAAAAAGGTTAAAAGAAAACAATTATTTAAATTTGCAGAATGAACTAATAGACAATGGCGCCGTTGATATAAAATCAAATTTAATGTTTATTGAACAAAGGGCAATTAAATTATTTTCTATTTGGGCAAACATAATTATCAAGAAAAAAAACAGGGCGCTTTGGGTGACATTGTTTCAATATTACCTTCTAATTGCGCT
>CAISYK010000865.1 GCA_903889605.1 uncultured Bacteroidota bacterium | reverse complement strand
CTGGATATTTTGATGAACAGGCAAAATAAAACCCGAAATAATAATAAAAAGGATAAGTAATATTTTAAGAGATGTAAATACATTTTGAAACCTGCTTCCTGTTTTCAAGCTAAGGGAATGAATTATAGTTATAATAATTACAACAATTGCAGCAAGCAAAATAGGGTTTATTCCAGGAAAAACTTTCGATACATACCCGCCCATAAGCATTGCTGATAAGGCAATAGGTGCAGCAAATCCGACAGTGAGAGAAACCCATCCTGAAAGAAAACCTACTGCCGGATGATAAATTTTTGAGAGATAATGATATTCACTTCCCGACCTTGGCATTGCTGCTGCGAGTTCACTGTAACATAAGGCTCCGCTTAAAGCAACAATACCTCCGATAAACCAGAGAAATAACAATGTAAAAATGGAATGGATACCCAAAACCTGAAATCCTAAACTTGTAAAAACTCCAGTGCCTATCATATTGGCAATAACTATGGAGGTAGCAGTATAAAAGCCTATTTCTTTTTTATTCATATAGCGGAAACAATAATAATCATTAATCGAAAGATTGAGAAGTTTTTGATGCGAGGTCAATCATTTGCTGATACTGGGCAGGAGTGAGATCATTAAAGAAAAAGTTGATAGGATTAACTTTTTCCCCATTTTTTATTACTTCATAATGCACATGCGGACCTGTAGAACGCCCTGTACTTCCAACAAAACCAATCAACTCACCTCTTTTCACTCTTTTGCCGGCTGATACAGCTATTCTGCTCATGTGCCCGTATAATGTAAGGTATCCGTAGCCATGATTAATCACAACATGATTGCCGTAACCCTGCCCTTCTGCATCAGCAGTTTGAACCACACCGTCGCCTGTAGCATATATTTCTGTCCCTGTATTTGCCGTAAAATCAAGGCCTGGGTGAAACTCCGGAGTTTTATAAATAGGATCTGTCCGCCATCCATATCCCGATGGAACGTGTTTTAAATCCTTATTTGCAATAGGCTGAATCGCTGGAATAGATGCTAATAAAATCGCTTTATTTTTTACCATATTTACCACTTCATCAAACGATTTTGACTGGATATAAAGCTGCTTGCTGATCATGTCAAGGCGTTTGGTGGTTTCAACAATTAAATCTGAATTGTTATAGCCTTGTAAAGCCTTATATCTGTCAACTCCTCCATAGCCGGCCTGTCGTATTGAGGCAGGTATAGGTTCGGCCTCAAAAATGGTGCGGTATACATTATTATCCCGTTCCTGGATATCGCCAAGCACTTGAGTTACCTGCCCCATTCGGTTATTTAGAAGTTCGTATTGAAGTGTTAGTTCAGAAATTTCGCGCTGCAGTTGTTTTTCTTTAGGAGAATCTAAATATTTATATGCAATTATAATTGTTAAAGTGGCAAATACAAGGCCCGTTGCCAAATAAGACAACACCTGACCTACACGGCTGCGCAGAGGTACGGTGATCTTTTCAAATGACAGCGACTTACTATTAAACTTGTAATTTATCTTGCTCATCGTTATTGGGGAAATATAATAATCGTTTCTTAAAGATTTTCAAGAACCCTAATTTCCCTTTTCAAAAAAAATATAATTTATTTTGCGGATTTCTTTCACACATCTAACGCGAATTTACACAAATAAGTTAAATTTGCAATCCTCTTTAACAAGAGTTGGCAACTAATTTAGAGGTTGTTTAAATATTTTCAAAAAGTATATAATTACATTT
>CAISYK010000864.1 GCA_903889605.1 uncultured Bacteroidota bacterium | reverse complement strand
TTTTATATTCTTATTCAAGTGCAAATGCAAATGAAAGCATTTTATTACTTGACAGCGCCAATTCATCATATTCAAAAGGAGAATACAATAAGGCTGCTAAGCAATATGAAAATATTATAAGTAATGGCTTAGAAGCTCCCGAAGTTTATTTTAATTTGGGCAATGCATACTATAAAACAAACAATATTTCATTCGCAATTTTGAATTATGAACGGGCTATAAAAATAAATCCGGATAATGAAGATTTTAATTTTAATTTAAAATTAGCTAACCAGAAAATAGAAGATAAAATTGATATCGCACCGCAGTTATTTCTGATTCAGTGGAAAAATGGACTTGTAGATTTATTTACTGAAAGAGGCTGGTCGAAGCTATGTATTGTATTGATTGTATTTTCATTATTGTTATTTGCAGTCTTTGTTACTGTTCAAAAAAGGAGTTTAAAGCAATTCGGATTTTTTGGCGGAACAACTTTGATCATTTTAAGTATTATCACCTTTTTTGTTGCTCAGCATAAAGCTGATATTACAAAAAACAGCAGCGAGGCAATTATTACTTCTCCAGCCATAACTGTAACAGGTTCACCTAATGAAAAAGGCACGAAGCTGTTCATCCTGCATGAAGGAGCAAAAGTAAATATCACGCAGGATGATGTAACCTGGGCTGAAATAAAAATTGCAAATGGAAGCACAGGTTGGATAAAAAAATCTGAAATGCAGAAAATTTAATTTCCCGTAATTTAATTTCCTTTTTAGTAATTTACCTTGATAGTTTTGTCAAGAAATCATTAGCTATCTCAAATTATCAGCAAATTATCAAATTGCCAATTCATCAAATTGCATTAATTTTGAAATATGCAGCGTATAGCACTTCTTTCGGATACACATAATTATTTAGATCCTAAAATTTTTAAATATTTTGAATCATGCGACCAGATTTGGCATGCAGGGGATATCGGTACAAGTGCAATTACTGATAAGCTTTCTAAAATTAAACCTGTAAAAGCTGTTTATGGAAATATTGACGGGCAGGATATACGTAAAATTTATCCCAAACAACAGCGGTTTATGTGCGAAAATGTTGATGTTTTTATGACTCACATTGGAGGTTACCCAAATCATTATTCACCGGATGTGCTTTCTGAAATAAAAAGAAATCCGCCAAAGTTATTTGTCAGCGGGCATTCACATATTTTAAAAGTTATGTTTGATGAAAAATATAAATTACTGCATATTAATCCTGGTTCAGCTGGAATTCATGGTTTTCATAAAGTTATAACACTTGTTAGATTTTCAATTGATATAGGACAAATAAAAGATTTAGAAGTAATTGAACTTGGACAAAAACAATAATTTTTGCCGGAATTTATCATTAACGTTTTTGTAAATATATTAATTTTGACTGCGTTTTATTTTGCTCCCATTTAAATATTTTTATTAACTTTGAAAACCATAATTGTGACCTAAATCTATTTTGGATAATTGAATAAATATAAAACTTAAACATTTTAACGTATAATTAAGAATGAATACTAGTCAAGAAGAAAACAAAGGGAATAGTTTAGTTGACGTAAATCAAAATACGGATATTAATGCTGCCAATGAGGAACACAATCAGGAAGAAAAAAATGAAAAAAACTCATTTGGTTCTGAAGATATTTTAGATAAGGATCAAGAGGGAAAAAGTGAGAACAGCCCTGCTGACGAAAAACAAAGTAAAACAATCAGAACTATTGTAATTGCAGTTTTGTTATTGCTGCCGATAGCTTATATTTTTTACAAAACATCAGGCAATTCTAATACAGTTGAAAATCAGCCAGCCGTTGTTTCTCAGGGTATAGATATTGCGGCGTATGAAAATGCGGCAAATTCAAATCCTACCTTTAGTAACCTGCTTAACCTTTCAAATGCATATATCCATTCAAATATGGCTGGAAAGGCAATAGAACCTTTAAATAAGGCTATTGCTTTGAACCCGCAAAGTGCCACCGCATACAGTAATTTGGGATTTGCATATACAATTATCCAAAATTATAAAAAAGGGATTGAATACGGCGAAAAAGCTGTGCAGCTTGATAGTACTTTCCAATTAGCAAAAAACAATTTGAATTGGGCTAAAAATGAGCAAAAAAAGGTGCTTGAT
>CAISYK010000863.1 GCA_903889605.1 uncultured Bacteroidota bacterium | reverse complement strand
TAATATTCCATCACACGAGGCAATTCCTTGGGATGTAAAAGAACGGCGAGCAAACTGCCTCCCATTTCTTTTGTTTCAGTGTTGGTATAACCTAATAATTCTTCATTTTTATTATTAGAATAAATTTCTTTATGCCCCAGCAGATCCAACACGTAAATAATACCAGGCAGCGTGTTGTTTATTTTTTCAATAAAAAAATGATGCTCATTTATTTTTTGCTCTTTAAACTGAGAGAGAGTATTAAAACTGATTTCTGCAAGCATGGAAGTGAAGCGGTCTGCCTCTTCTAATATGCTGATAGACAATTCCATTTCGGAGGTATAATGAGAAAGAAAATTACGGAAAGCTTTTCTGTGCATGAAAGCAAAACTGGTAATATCTTTGGCATCTATCTGTTTGTTATTTATACCGGAGAATTGATGGTCAATAAGACTTTTTAAGGTAAGATCATTGTATTTATTAGGATCTTTTTGGGAAATATAATGAAGAAGTTTCTTGGAATTCCTAAGGGATAATTCAATCATTTCCTGTTCAGACAAAGTTTCAAATAATTGAAGAAAAGCGAAATTTTCTTCACGAGCTATATTAAGCATTTCTAAAGCAAAATCACGGAGTTTATTATGCAGTAAAAAATGCGCATAACCAGGCAATACATCTAATTTCAATTTTGGCTGGATTATTTCATTAGTTTTAACCATTTTATGCGGTATTTAGGCGTTTACATAAAATTGAATTCAGCACAACAAACCTTAAATATAGAAGGAAAAGGCTATTGTCAGGAAACATTATTTAAACGTCTTTTTTTAATAATTCTTTGAAAAGCTGATGGTGTTATCCCTGTAATTTTTTTAAATTGGCCGGATAAATGCGCAGCACTGCTGTAGTTTAATTTGGTTGAAATTTGACTAAGGGTGTATTCACCAGCTATTATCATTTGTTTTACACGTTCAACTTTTTGAATAATAATAAAATTTTCGAGAGAAGTGAAAGTCACCTCTGAAAATAGTTTGGAAATATAACCGATACTATAATTAAGCCTTTTAGCAAGATATAATGAAATTTTGGAAGCCGGCAGCTTTTCTTCATTATATATCATCTCTATTATAGTGTCTTTTGTTTTTTGAATTAGTGTATTTATTCTATCATCCAAAATTTCTATTCCATACATTTTCAAAACGGCAGCCAGCTCAAGATGCTTTTCAGATGAAATAGTTTTTCTTATATTAATTTCACCTAGACCTGTTAACTCGCCGGGTATTTCCAGTTTTTCCAATTGTTCCTGCAGTAGTGCTTTACAAGTATAATTTATGTTGTATCTTATGTATAATTTCATTTTTTAATCTTGTTGAAAAGCATTATCTTATAAAGCTTTTTAAGTTTTAAATAAAAACAAAATTACATATTTTGGTATTATAAATTCCAGTACGAAGATGAATATTCTGGATTTATAAACACTTACATAATTACAGAATAATCTTACATTTTAAGACTATTTTTAGGCTGACCATGTAAGAAAAAAGCGATGGGTACTTGCAGGATCATTATTTAATATAATTGATCTTTGTGACTCAGCGGTAAAATCGCTTTGCATTTAAGATCAAAACCTGCAAGATCTCCCTCCAACACTCTTTCCATCATTAAGTATGCTTAAAGCGAGGAATATTTTTCAGTACATTTGCTCAACAAAACAAAATTATATGACTGAAATTAAGGCAGATAATTATTCAATTTTTATATCAAAAGATATAACCAAAGAGATAAAGCGTTTTCTTAAAGTAAATAAAAACAGGTTTTCAAAACTTTTTGTACTGGTTGATGAAAACACTCTGAAATATTGTTATCCGCAATTAGTTTCCAGAATTCCGGCTTTTGAAGAGGCTGAGATTATTGAGATTGACAGCGGTGAGCAAAGCAAGAATATTGAAGTATGTTTACAAATATGGGAAGCATTGGGCGAATACAATGCCGACAGACAATCATTGATAATAAACCTTGGCGGGGGCGTAATCGGTGATATGGGCGGTTTTATTGCTTCTGTGTTTAAACGGGGAATAGGATTTATTAATATTCCAACCACATTGCTTTCGCAGGTTGATGCTTCTATAGGAGGTAAAACCGGTATTGATTTAAATAACTTAAAAAATGAAATAGGATTATTTTGTAATCCCCAGGCAGTATTTATTGATACTGCTTTCCTGAGAACATTGGATGAACGTCAGCTGTTATCTGGTTTTGCCGAAATTATTAAACATGCACTGATTGCAGATGCTGATTATTGGAAAAAAATAAAGAAAACAAATATTCATGATTTTGAAAAATTTGATGCTTTAATTGAAACATCATTACGTATAAAAAATAAATTTGTACAGGAAGATCCTTTTGATAAAGGCATTAGAAAAGCATTGAATTTTGGACATACCGTTGGTCATGCAGTTGAAACTTACTTTTTGGAGCAAAATGGCCAAGAATATTTCCTGCATGGCGAGGCAATCGCCGTTGGAATGATTTGTGAAGCTTATATTTCCAATCGTACTGCAAAACTTCCGGATAGTGAATTGAAAGATATTACGTCTTTTATTTTGCCGCGCTTTACAACAATAAAGCTTCAGGAAACCGCGCTGGACAGGATAATAGAACTTATGGCTCACGATAAAAAAAACGAAAAAGAACAGATACATTTTTCGCTGATTTCTTCTATCGGAAAATGCATAATAAATAAAACCGCCTCTCAGGATTTAATAAAAGAATCTTTAAAATATTATTTGGAACATGTAAAATGTTAAAAAGGTTCACCACTAAGGCACGGAGAACACTAAGATACACTTAGAAAAAGGTGAAGAAAAAAAAGTGATGATTTTAATTATTTTTTGAATTATTATCAAAAAGTATTTTTTTTATTACCCTGACAGGGCTTTAAGCTCTGTTAGGGTTATATTTAGAATTCACCCAAAAATTATTATTCAACCTGACATGGCTTTAAGTCCTGTTAGGGTTATATTTAGAATTCAAATACCAATTATTATTCACCCTGCCAGGCTTTAAGCTATGTTAGGGTTATATTTAGAATTCAACCGCAAATTATTATTTACCTCTAACAGGGTTGAAAACCCTGTCAGAGTGCTGTATAATTATTAACACATTAAATATAAAGAAAGTAAATTGTGAAGTAACTCTACAACAAAAATAATTATTGATTTCTGAACCCAAAAACAATCTTAGTGTTTCTTAGTGTTCTTAGTGCCTTAGTGGTAAAAAACAGGTTTTAATGTCTCAGCTGTAAAAAAATCATGATCTGGGATGAAACTGAATAATTGCCTGGCGCAGATATTCCCTGTCGAGATGGGTGTAAATCTCAGTGGTAGTGATGGATTCATGGCCAAGCATCTCTTGTACCGCACGTAAATCAGCACCTCCTTCAATTAAATGTGTTGCAAAAGAGTGCCGGAATGTATGAGGGCTTATATGCTTTTTCATATTAATTTTTTGAGCAAGATCTTTGATGATTATAAATACCATTATGCGTGAAAGCTTTGCTCCGCGCCTGTTTAAAAATAAAAAATCTTCATTATCTTTTTTGGGAGTATCATGGCTGCGCACTTCATTTTTATAAATATTAATTTGTTTAACAGCCGCACTTCCAATAGGCACTAACCTTTCCTTATCACCTTTACCGATTACTTTTACGAAGCCATCATTAAAATACAAGTTTGAAATTTTTAAATTAATAAGTTCGCTGACACGTAATCCGCAGCTGTATAGTGTTTCAAGCATCGCTTTGTTACGCGCACCTTCAGGTTTACTTAAATCTATTGCGTCGATAATATTGTTTATGTCATCAACATTCAATATATCCGGCAGTTTACGGCCAAGTCTCGGTGCTTCAAGCAATGCAGTAGGATCAGCGCTCAGCACATTTTCCAATAATAAATATTTATAAAACCCTTTTATTCCGCTGATCACGCGAGCCTGCGTACCTGGGCTCATGCCTAATTCAGTGATCCATTTCAAAAATTCCTGCAGATGCTTTAACTGAATGTCTTTGGGCCCAAAATCATATTTTTTATATTCAAGAAACTGAATTACCATATTCACATCGTGTAAATATGCATCAATTGAATTTTTCGACAAAGATTTCTCTAAAGCCAAAAATGATTTAAAACCTTGTATGTATATTTTCCAGTTCATTTTATTATGCAAATCTACAAATACATATTTTGGCATATCTTTGCAGCTGCAAAAATATAATTTAACTCAATTATTGTTGAATAATTTTGAAATTGACGATTTCATTGATAATGCCGCGTTAGGGATTGCAGCGTAAATCCTTTTGCCCTTGCAAAAGATTGAAGCGGAAAGCCCGGCCCTTTCTACCTCACCCAGTCCCTTCGGACACCCCTCTCCATTTGGAGAGGGGAAGGGGGTGAGGTAGAAAGGGAACGCCCAAATTATTTTGAGTATTAATATTTATAAGCATTTTCATTACTTTCAGCCAGGTATTCGGCAGTAAAAAAATAAAATATGAAACTAATTATTATAAACGGCCCTAACCTTAATTTATTAGGCACCCGCGAAACAACTGTTTATGGTAATCAAACTTTTGAGGAGTATTTTAAAATACTTCAGGACAAATTCAAAAGCGTTGAATTGACCTATTACCAAAGCAATGTGGAAGGAGAGCTGATAAATAAACTTCAGGAAATTGGTTTTACCAGCGATGGAATTATTTTTAATGCGGGCGGCTATACTCATACTTCAGTTGCATTGAGGGATGCAATAGCAG
>CAISYK010000862.1 GCA_903889605.1 uncultured Bacteroidota bacterium | reverse complement strand
TGATTGATTTATAATTTTAATTATTTCAATATCTTTTGTCTTATATAAAACGCCATAATCCAATTCTCCTCCATTCAAGATTGCTTCCAGTCGTTTTGTTGAATAATCTAAATTTGGGTATACATCCTTTTCAAGTGTTATGGTATTATCTCCCGACATTGCTTTTTCAAATAAAAGGTGAGCTTTCGTAGAGTTGTTTTTTAAATGCAGGGGTAAACCGATAAGAGGTTGGTTTTCATTGTTGATCGAAATTGTTTTTCGTTCAACATAAATAACTAAAATTAAAATTATGATACCTGTCAACCCAACCAGAAGGGCGTATTTTAATGGATTACTTAATTTCATATCGGTGTATTAAAATGGAATATATTCAAAAAAAGCCTATATCGGCTTTAATAGTAAAGGTCAAATTTAAATCTAAAAACCCTGACCAAAAATTTTATTTTGTAAGGTTAGTGTAGATTGTATCAACACTGCTTGGTTATCGCATTTCATTAGGTACAGCATTTCGGCCATCATTATTTTATAAAAGCAGGTAATTCGCGGCTGAATTTAGGCTTTAAAGGCAGGCAATAAATAGTTTCTGTCCATAAACCCGCCTAATTCAATAAAATAAAAAAAGCTTGCCGCAGATTCACAGATTAAAAGGAAATTTTTTTTATCTGCGGCTAATTTTGACTTTAAAGACAAACACTAAATAGTTCTAAGAATCTGGCATTATAAATTTCGTTTCAGCTATACCAAATTAAGAAAAAAAACTGATAAAATATCAACAGTTAAATTTTTTTAACGGATATTAATTAAAGAATCAGCCGAATCAGCCATTTATAAATGTCAAAATTAGAACATAGTATGACGTATCCTGAAGTATATTATATTTGCATAAAAACGCATGAAAAGATATATTATAACCCTCAAAAAAAAGGAACGAGATGCCCTTTTAGAAATGACTAAAGGAGGCCAGCATAGTTCCAAAAGAATAATACATGCAATGATATTGCTGAATTGTGATGAAGGAAAATATTCTGAAAAAGTAAAGAATGAAGATATTGCCAAAGTTTTAAAAATAGGAATGCGTACAATAGACCGTATAAAGAAAAAATTTATTGAAGAAGGATTTGAAATTGCTCTTGAAGGAAAACCAACGACGAGGGTTTATGAAAAGGAAGCCAGCATTAAAACTCATTTGATACAATTAAGTCAATCTGAAGCTCCAGAAGGTTTTTCTAAATGGTCATTAAGATTACTGGCCGAAAAGATGGTAGAGAATAAATATGCTGAAAGCATTTCGCATGAAACGGTTAGAAATATCTTAAAAAATGAAATAAACTCGAGAAAAGGCGGAAAAAGATAATTTTTCTGCAAAATGGGTTTAGTAAATAACTGCATCATTTAACTGCGGCCCTCATGGATAAGCATTCTCGATATTAAACCGCTTGAGGTTTACTCCATAATGTCAATAATTTTACTTAATCAGTATAATCTTTTTTGTCTGGATATTTCCATCCGTTATTATTCTGAATAAATAAATACCATTTTTATAAGAACTCAAGTCAATAGTTTTAGAGCAATTTTGTCTGCATCCATTTATCATTTCAGAATATACCAGCTGACCTAAATCGTTTATCACTTCTAAACTTATATGATAACTTTTGCTTGAAAAGTTTAATGTGAAAATTCCACTTGAAGGGTTTGGAAATACAGCTGCAGTATTGCTTATAATTTGATTTATGCCCGTAGTTGTTAAATCAGCTGGAGCAGAGCCTGCCGAACAGCCTAATGTATTTGTAACAACAACAGTGTAAGCACCATTTGCTGCCGCTGTATATACAGGGTTAACGGCATTGTTTATCAATACACTATCCAAGTACCACTGATTACCTGTACTTGAGCTTGATGTTAATATGTTTCCGGAAAGTGAAATTGTTGGAACAGCAGGGTTCACATTTACAGTTATGATTTGAGATACGGAAGTACTAGAACCAAATGAGTTTGCATCAACAAGCGTAACGGTATAAGTTCCGGCAGTATTATAAATCACAGAAGGACTCTGAATGCTGGAAGAAGCCGGAGTCCCATTTGTCATTGTCCAGCTCCAGGAAGTTGGAGTGTTTGTGGAATTATCTGTGAGGGTAACCGCCTGTCCTGCGCATACAGTTGATGCGGAAGCGGTGAAATTTGCTGCCGGCGGGTTGTCTGTAGTAATGATTGTTGCCGCAGAAGTGCTTGAACAGCCAAACGAATTAGTAACCATCACTGTGTATGATCCATTTGCCGCGGTGTTGTATGTTTGATTGGCCGCACCATTTATCAGCACAGAATTCCAATACCATTGATTGCCGGTTGCAGCGCTTGATGTTAAAAAACTGCCGGAAGGTGTAATCGCCGGGACCGCAGGGTTGGGATTTACCGTAATAATTTTTGAAAAAGAAGAACTGCTGCCAGCCGAGTTTGCGGCTATTAAGCTTATAGTATAAGTTCCGGCAGTATTATAAATAACGGAAGGACTCTGAGCGTTGGTGGATGCCGGTGTTCCACTTGTCATTGTCCAGCTCCAGGATGTTGGAGTGTTAGTTGAATTATCAGTGAGTATAATTGACTGCCCTGCGCAAACTGTTGCAGCAGAAGCTGTAAAATTTGCTGCAGGAATAATTGCCGGGCTGCTGCAAATACCGTTGGTTCCTAAAAATTTTCTATATGGACTGTTTTGCATCGCAGTCTGTATGCGGATAACCTGATCATTTGTAAACATAAACTTTGAAACATCTTCCGAATAATCCATTAAATTCATGTACATTACTCCATCGCCATAATCAACGTTTCCGCTGCAGCTGCCGTTAGGATCAATATATGGGTAAATGATAGTGCTGTTATTGTTGTAATTTGCTTCATAAGCAGGAGGGGTATCGCTGCAGTAATCTGTTAAACAGGCTCCATCGCCCCAAATGTGGCGTAATCCAAAATAATGACCCGATTCGTGACCGCAAACCTGCCCGCCGGTGTAGCCTGAAATAAGTATTCCGGTGGTTCCAAAAGCTTTTCCATACATCCATATCCCATCGTTTGAAGCAGTACCTATTCCGGTTGTAATGCCTGGCAGTGTGCTTGCTGCCGGGAAAGTAGTATAGCCCAAAAGACCTGAACCAGTAGGGCGGTCGCTTACATAAATATTCATATATTTAGAATTATCCCAAATAACCGCAGGTTTTAAGGTGTTATCAAGATAAGAGCCGAAGTTTGACCATGAGGAAGAAAGCGGGCCAGCGAATCCTTGTGTGACATAATTTACCCTGTCAATGCCTGGTTCGGCAAGTACATTGCCGTTTGGATCTGTTACAGCCATACAAAACTGGATTCCTGTACTGCAGGCAACAACCCCATTAACATTATTATCCGGTGCAGGTAAATTATTGGCCTGGGCATAATCATAAAAGGGGCCATGATTATTATACAATAAAGTATTGTATTGATTTATGCCGGCGCCGTTATTTGAGTAATCCTGGTTTAATACCGCTATCTGAGAATTAACCTGCGCCTGCGATATATTCGGCCACGTTCCTTCTGACTGCCCGCTGTGAATAACATGTACTATAACAGGTATCACATAATTTGTATATCTACCAGCGTCTGTTGTTTTTAAGTTGTTTTTATATTTTTCAACTTCT
Source organism: uncultured Bacteroidota bacterium (assembly GCA_903889605.1). Lineage (GTDB taxonomy): Bacteria > Bacteroidota > Bacteroidia > 2-12-FULL-35-15 > 2-12-FULL-35-15 > 2-12-FULL-35-15. Next base: position 3,183 of record CAISYK010000862.1, on the reverse strand, counting down.
TTATTAAAAGCCGCATCCCATAAGGGATCAGGAACCTTTGAAGCGCACCAGTTAAATTTTGCGGGTTGTTTATCTATGGTTTGTTCTGAAGTATTCTTCTGCTGGGCAAATATTAAATTGCAGATTAAAGAAATGCAAACAGATAGGATGATGACCTTTTTCATGAATTTGTTTTAGACTCTTAAACGCGATATGAGCTTATATCATGGTCAAATGTAAGCAAAAATGTCAAATTGTAATATCGGAGCAGTTATAAAAGCATTGTGTTAAAGACCTGCAAGTCCTATGCCTGCTGGTGATTTATCACAGAAACAAGTGCATTATTTTATTTGATTTAAGCACGATATGTTTTCGAATTTAAAATTGGAATTTTGAATTTGAAATAAATTAAGTTTTGAATTTGAATGTATTATTCACAATTAAGGATCAAAGAAACAAAAGGCATATGAAATCAATATTTTTTGATTACCTCTAAACATTTAAGCTAGTAATGCCTGATAAGTACTCTTTTATAGAGCAGCCTCGATGAATTATAATTGAATAGATGAAATCGGATGCAATACGTTGAAAATCAGCCTAAACTGTATTGGAGCCCTCTAATTTCATCATTTGTTTTTTTCTATGACTATATTTATTAGTAAATTCGCACTTCCTAAACACGTTCTCTAAAAAAGTTAATTTGAACTTAACGTAAAATTATGACTACAAAAACAAAACCTACACCAGTGGAGCATCACGAAAATTCAATGTTTGATGCTGTTTTAGCAAGACTTGATATTGCTGCGAAAATTTGCGGACTATCAGAAGATGTAACTAATATTTTAAGAAACCCGCAAAGGCAAGTGAAAGTGAGTCTTCCTGTTATGATGGATAATGGGAAAGTCCAGATTTTTGAAGGATTCCGAACTATTCATTCAACAATTTTGGGCCCATCAAAAGGAGGAATACGTTATGCAATGGATGTTTGCGATGACGAGGTAAAAGCTTTGTCAGCATGGATGACATTCAAATGTGCTGTAGCTAACATTCCTTATGGAGGCGCAAAAGGCGGTATTAAATGCGACCCGCGTAAATTGAGTATTGGTGAATCAGAGCGTCTGACAAGAGCTTATACAGCTGCAATGGCTGATGTGTTTGGTGTTGACAAAGATATTCCGGCTCCGGATATGGGCACAAGCGGACGCGAAATGGCTTGGATAGTTGACGAATATAACAAAATTTTCCGCGGTTCTTTCCCAGGCGTAGTTACCGGCAAACCCGTTGGAATAGGCGGTTCATTAGGACGTGATGCCGCAACCGGCAGAGGCGTGATGATTTCCACTCTCGCTGCATTAAAAAAAATGAATTTAGATCCTAAAAAAGTTACTGCTTCTGTTCAGGGCTTTGGTAATGTTGGTTCACACGCAGCAAGATTATTGGCCTCAAGAGGAATAAAAATTTGTGCAATCGGCGATCATACAGCTACGTTTTGGAACGAAAAGGGAATTGATATTCAGGCTGCGTTGCGTCATACAAAAGAAAACGGCGGTGTTTTAAGAGGGTTTAACGGAGGAACTGAAATAAAGGCTAACGAATTATTGACTGCTAATGTTGATATTTTGGTGCCTGCGGCATTGCAGAATGTGATCACAGAAGAAATTGCAGCAAATGTTAAAGCTAAATTAATTGTTGAAGGTGCAAACGGACCAACTACTCCTGAAGCTGACAGCATTTTACAAGAAAAAGGAATTATTGTAATTCCTGATATTTTGGCAAATGGCGGAGGTGTTACAGTATCTTATTTTGAATGGGTACAGAACAAATACGGTCATTATTGGAACGAAGAAGAGGTAAAAACAAAACATGATGCTTCAATGAACGACGCTTTTGAACAAGTATGGTATAATGGTCAGCATTATAAAACAACTATGCGTATCGGTGCATATATCACTGCATTAAAGAAAGTTGAATTCGGCATAAAAGCCAAAGGCAGCTACTAAATAGAATAAGCACTTTTATAAAAAAAACACATCTTTGAATTTTCAAAGATGTGTTTTTTTTGTTTTTATTTATCTGCAAACCTCCATTTTTCAATGTCACCGCAGCTTTAAGGTTTGTTAAGTTGTGTTTTATTTTTTGTCAGCAGCATAATTGAATATCCACCCAAAGTTTTTGTGCAAAATCTTTTATTAATTCTGAAAAGAAATTTACGAAATACTTTTACAGCTTTTTGTTTATTCGTCATCGCTTCAAATATAGGCTCTGTGTATATTTGATCAATAATTTCAAAACCATAGTCAGACAAAATATTCTTGATAAAATCTTCGGTAAAATTGTGAATATGCCCAACCCTTTCTTTAGATTCAATTAGCATTTTTTCCCTAAAAAGCGTCCAAATGCACATGTCGAGAGGAATATGAAAAATAGTGTACTCGCTTTTGTAAACTATTCCAGCTAAAAATTTAAAGTAATTGTCGATATGTTCAATTACATCAATAACTAATAATAAGTCATAAAAACAATTTTCACTTTCATCCGAGATATCTTTAATCTCGAATTTTATTTTGTTCGTTTCTTTTTGCTTTGCAATGTTAATAGCGTCTTTTGAAATGTCAAAACCGAAAAAATTAGTCGCGCCATTTAGTCGGGATTCAAGTTGTACTAATATTTCACCGCTGCCGCATCCTATCTCAGACACTGTTTTGAAAGCAATGAGATTTTTCTTTAGAAGTGAAGCAATCTTATCTGCCTTGAAAGGGCTCTCTTCTTGATGCCAAGTGGGATTCTTGTCTAAATAAGTATTGTCATTATAAATATCTTTCATAAAATTATCCTAATAAATATCTCTCAAAAAAATTATAATTAACCAAAGTAATTTAAACTTTTCATTAAGAAGTTCTTATTGTTAATTCAAAACTAAGTTATTTTTTCAATTTTTTCAATTTTCAATTTTTATAATATGCTTTTCTGTATTAATTGATTCTGGTCCTATTTCTTTCAATTCTTTTAAAATAAAGACTCCAATATATCAGCACATTTTGCAAACGTCTTCAAAATAATTATTGTGTCATTTTTACTTGCAATTTCCTGTGTGTGTGTCTTGTCCTGCCCACAACGATTAGCTAAATGATGTGGCCGATTTCGTAAACGAAATTATAAAATTACCAATGGCAAAAACAAATAAAAAATAATTTTCTTCCGCTG
>CAISYK010000861.1 GCA_903889605.1 uncultured Bacteroidota bacterium | reverse complement strand
TCAAAATAATAATTTAATGCCTCCTGTGTTTTTCCATGACCATAATAAACATTCGCAATATTATTAAGTAAAACAGCTATACCCCTTTGGTGTTCAATCTTTCTAAACAATTCCAGTGACCTTTGATAATAATCCAATCCTACAGAGTCGTTATGCTGATCAATATAAATATTTCCGATACGAGCCATTGAATTAGCTGTCTGACTTTTGTCGTCAATCTGCTGGAACATTTTTAATGCCTGAAGTGTATATTTTAAAGCAGAAGAATAATCTAACCTGTCGGTATAAATAACACCCATGTTAAGAGTTGCTGTTGCAATGCCTTGTTTATTACCTATGGACTCATGAATTTTCAATGACTTTAAATAATAGTCAGTTGCCTTGAAATAATCGCCTTTATCCCGATAAACGAAACCTATGCTGTTTAGTACTTTCGCAGCACCTTTGAGGCTGCGGTTCTGTTCATACATTTTTTGAGACTGCAGGAAAGTTTCTATAGATTTATCGTATAGCCCTTTATAAAAATAGGCGTACCCTTTATTGAATACTGCATCGGCTAAGCCAATATTAAAATTTAATTTTCCTGAAAGCTCTTTTGCTTTATCAGCGTATTTATCAGCCTCTTCCAGACTGGAAGATGAAAGTGCCGAACTTAATTGATTTAATATATTTACTTTGTTAGTGTCTTCAATGGATGAATTAAGTATTTTTTTTAAAGAATCTATTTTATTGATTTGTGCAAATGCAAAACCAGATATCAAATTCATGACAGCAAAGCACAAAATATATTTGGATGTTTTTTTCATTAAGCGGGTATATAATCTATAGGACAGCCCCCAGACAATAATAATTAATATAATATGAGTTCGTAATTTTCTTTAAACTTATCATATCATTATTCTGTAAAATATTCTTATTAATACTCAAAATAATTCTTATCTGTTCTTTGTTACAAAATGCATTGGACAACAACATTTTTTGTCTTTAAAACTGCAGATAAATAGGCATTACCTGGTCTGCTTGTTTTACCTGAATTACAATCCAGATAAAAATTAAAAGGATTGCGATTCGGCCTGCAAGGTTAATTTTTGAAATAAAATTTACTGAAACATATTCGTAAGATTTAGGAATAAAATGAAGTATGTAGCCCAAAAGCATCACTGCAAATACAGTTCCGTATGAAGATAATAGAGGAGCTGATGCCGCTGCGTCAAAATTTGTGAAAATTTGTGTAATGATAATTCCGGCATCCTGAAAAGTTGAGGCTTTAAAGAAAATCCAGCAGAAACATACGAAATGAAAGGTAATAAAAATGCATAAAACTTTTACAATTTTAGAACTTAAAATTTGGGAAGGCGACTCTTCATGAAAAGATCTATATTTTGAGAACAAAGACATTCGTAATTTGTCAACCGCCAGCGCTAATCCATGCATACCTCCCCAAACGATAAAATTAAAAGATGCACCATGCCACAAACCGCCAAGAAGCATTGTTATCATTAAATTTAAGTATTGGCGAAACTTTCCAACCCTGTTTCCGCCAAGCGAAATGTATAAATAATCTTTAAGCCAGGATGATAAAGACATGTGCCATCTTCTCCAAAATTCCGTTATACTGCTTGATTGGTATGGAGAATCAAAATTTTCATTTATTGTAAAGCCCATCCACCTTGCCATACCAATTGCCATATCAGAATAACCAGAAAAATCACAATAGATAACCATCGCATAACCATAAACACCAAGCAAACATTCTATTCCCGAATGGCGCGACGGATCATCAAAAATATATTGAACATAATTTACATAGATGTAATCCGATATAACAACTTTCTTGAAAAGTCCGCCGACTATAAGGTACAAGCCTTTTGAAACATCTTCCTGCGTAATAAAAATGTCTTTTCGAATTTGAGGTATAAAGTCAGAAGCTCGTACAATAGGTCCCATTACGAGCTTTGGAAAGAAAGAAAGAAAAAAGCAGTAATCTAAAAAACTCTGGACGGGTTTGAATTTCCCCCGGTATACATCAATAGTGTAACTTAAATTTTCAAAGGTATAAAATGAAATACCGATGGGCAGAATAAGATTCAACGGCTTTACCTGCCCTGCAGTAAAATCGTTTATTATTTCAATAAAGAAATTTGTGTATTTGAAATAAAATAGTAATCCTAAATTTACGGCGATACTAAAAATAAGAATCGTGTTTTTTTTAGTTTGGGTTTTAGCTGTATAGATCCAGTTAGCAAGGTTAAAATCGACTACCGCAGACAATAAAATAAATCCAAAATAAAATCCGCAGGCTTTATAAAAGAAGTAAAGAGAGAAAATAGTAAAATATATAACCCGGCTTAATTTATGCTTATACAAAAACTGGTATCCCAAAAGAAATATACAAAAGAATATTAAGAAAAATCCGCTGTTAAACAGAAGCGGATCTTTCGCATTGTAAGTAAGCTGCTGAATTAATTTATCCGTATCTATATTGAAAAAATTCACCTTTATATTTAATATTTAAATTTTTTCAGAAATATTTCTATTCCGAAATATGCTTAGACAAACCTTTATCTTATTGAATATCAGAATAAAATATTATAAGTGTAATGCAGTCTAATAAAATATATCAATTGCCCTTCTGCGTTATATTATTCCATACTATACATTACAAATATAAGAATATTAGAATTATGAAATATAGCTTTTTGATAAGCAGGGAAGCAGGTCGTATTTTCTTTTCTTTTTCACATCTTTTCAACACCTATTAAATCAATGTTTATAATTAGCTAAATTTACATCCCTGACAAAACTGAAGAGAGAAGGGTAATTTGCGGATATGCAAATTTGAAATTTATCCAAAACAAATTTTTGACTAATGATTTGGTGAAATATTTTAAAATTTGCGGATTACTATTTCATTTTATATTTTGCGTTAGGGATTGCAGCGAAAATCCTTTTTGTCCCGCAGGGCAAAAAGATTGCAGCG
>CAISYK010000860.1 GCA_903889605.1 uncultured Bacteroidota bacterium | reverse complement strand
TTTTTCTAAATTTTTAAAATACCAAATACCAAAAAAGCCAAGGAAAAACAATAGTGTAGAAATTAGCTGAGCTTGAGTAAATGAAAAATTATTAATGTGGTAAAGTGTATTTACCCTGATTTGTTCAATTAAAAAACGTTCAGCGCCGTTAAAAATAAGGTATATTGAAAATAACACCCCTGGAGTAGAAATACGTTTGCGTAAATACCACAATACAAAAAATAACAATAAACACATTAGTGTTTCATAAAACGCAGTAGGAAAAACAGGCGGTACAAGGTGACTGCAGTATTTATGATCAAGGCAGCCTGCAATAGGTTCTCCAACACTATTTACGTTATGCGGATAATCATAACTCCATATCCAATCCGGTGCCCAGCTTAACCAATTTGGTTTTGGCGAAATGTTATCAATTCCCCAATCGCCGTCACCCGCAACATGGCATCCAATGCGTCCAACAGCATATCCTATCATCAAAGTAGGTGCTGAAGAATCAATTAAATGAGTGGCAGGAATTTTGTTTTTATTTCCATAATAAATTAATGCGGCAGAAGCAAATATAAGACCGCCGTACATCGTTAATCCGCTGAATGAAATGAAAGAACCTGCAGGGTCGGCAATAAACTCATCCCAGTTCTCCAAATTATGAAAAACTTTAGCCCCCAATATCCCAGCAAACGCGGCGATAAGTGTTAGATTTCCAACATGCTGGTATGGGCGTATCTCTTCCTCTACTAATACGGGCGTATCTAATTTGGTTTTTTCTTTTTCCCGATATTTCAAATAAGCTGAAAGTGCTGCGCTGAGAAATCCGCCCAGCCAATTGCCCTGCATTGAAAGTAAAAAACCTTGTGTGTTTTCTGTAAATGCCGAAAAATGAAGTATAACGAATATTACTTTATATCCAATTAAAAAACCAATGATTGCGGAAGTAATAATTTCCGCAGTTGTAGCTCTTGCACCTTTTAATGTTTTTATAGTATTGGAACTTAAAAGACCTTCTTGTTCTTTTCTTTTTAATTCTAAAGTCCAGAAATATGCGCCCGTTAAAAATGCCATAGCCACAAAGAAGCCAAAACTTTGGACCATTTTAAGGAATGGCAAATCCAACCCAATTAAATCTTTTACTGCGTAATATATTGATGGGTACATTTTAAATTATTTTAAAAATAATGTATAAGCCGGTGATTAACTTCTAATTGTGTCATTTTTATTTAATGTCATATAAATATCTTTTCATTGTTTTCCAACACTCAGTTTCTGGCAAATGCAATCTCAGAGCAGACCCTAATAAGTAATGAATAACAGTATTAAAAAAAAACATTATAAAAAATTAACAATCTAAGGGCGCGAATTTACGAATAATGGTTATAAGAATTACGTACCTGATCGATTTGTATTTTTGCCGACGCACATGAATGACAATTAAATTGTAATTTAGCCGTCCGAATTATGAAAAAGCGCAAACCAATAGTTAGAAACTTTGGTTCTGGTTCATAATCTCAAAAATAAAACAGCTCATATGTTTTTTTTATATTTTTAATATTTTAATGATGTGTTTTTATGAATATTGCACTATTAGGATACGGCAAAATGGGTAAGGAAATTGAACAAATTGCTTTATCGCGCGGACATAATATTGTGCTGAAAGTTGACGTAAATAATGCAAACACCTATGCAATTGAAGAATTAGCAAAAGCGGATGCAGCGATTGAATTCAGTACGCCCGAATCAGCAATTAACAATATTTACAAATGTTTTGAAGCAGGTTTGCCTGTTGTGGTTGGTACAACTGGTTGGCTGAATAAATGGAATGAAATAGAACATTTATGTATTGAAAATAATCAAACACTATTTTATGCATCCAATTATAGTATAGGTGTAAATATATTTTTTAAGTTAAACGAACATTTAGCAAAATTGATGGCCCCATATACAGAATATAATGTTTCAATGGAAGAAATACATCATATTCATAAATTAGATTCACCAAGCGGAACAGCTATCTCATTGGCAAATCAGGTTTTAACTCAGATTAAAAATAAAAAGAAATGGGTGAACAATTCAACAAATAATAGAGATGAATTAGGAATTATTTCAAAACGTATTGACGAAGTTCCGGGAACACATACCGTTGCTTATAGTTCTTCTGTTGATGAAATAAGTATTACTCACCAGGCGCATAATCGTAAAGGATTTGCATTAGGTGCGGTTATTGCGGCCGAATGGATAATAAGCAAAAAAGGGGTTTTTAGTATGAGTGATTTGATGCAGTTTTAAAGTAATTAGTAAGCTGGGTTTGAATTTCTAATCCTTAACAAATGCATGCTTGAATAAATTCGTTATTATACCCAAAACTAGAAAAATCGTACTTTCACAAAAATTAACAATAGATTAAACAATAAAAATATATAAACTTTGTTTTCAAAAAAAACTTTTAACTTTTAACTAAATTTTATGGATACTTCTTATTTAGCACTGATAATATTTTCAATTACAACTATCGTAGGACTTTGGAAATTATTTCCATTAGCAGGAGAGGAAAGCTGGAAAGCATTTGTACCTCTTTATAATTTTTTAGTTTGGTTAAAAATAATTAAAAAACCATGGTGGTGGATTTTTCTGATCATTACACCAGGAGTAAACTTTTTAATGTTCGGCATAATGTGTTTACTTATGGCCAAAGCTTTTAATAAACGTTCGATGCAGGAAAAAACTATAGCTTTTCTATTCGGATACATTTATCTTCCATACATTGCTTCTCAAAAAGATACTGCATATGTTGGCCCTGAAGATATAAGCAAACTTAAGCCTTCTATTGCAAGAGAGTGGACCGAAGCAATTGTATTTGCAGTTATTGCGGCCACAGTTATCCGCACATTTTTCTTTGAAGCATTTACTATTCCTACTTCATCTTTGGAAAAATCAATGATGGTAGGAGATTATTTATTCGTAAGTAAAGTCAGCTTTGGTGCGAAAATCCCGAATACCCCATTATCATTTCCATTTGCGCACCATACATTGCCGTTTACCGAAAACACAAAATCGTATGTAGAATGGTTTAAACTGCCTTATTTCCGTTTACCTGGTTTAGGGCATGTGCAGAATAATGATATTGTTGTTTTTAATTATCCTGATGGAGATACAGTAGCTTTAAACTATCAAGACAGAAGTTATTATCAAATCTGCCGTGATAATAATTATAAGAGTTTATACAATCTGCCGAATGTTCAAATAAAATCGGGATACGATCGTGAACTTCAAAAAGAGATTTTAACGCCAATTGGCAAAGTTGTATACAGACCAGCCGATAAACGGGAAAATTATGTAAAACGCTGTGTTGCTATTGCCGGTGATACTTTGAAAATTTTAAATGAAAAATTATTCATTAATAATCAACCGGCTTATCAAGCGCCAACAATGCAGTATCATTATTATGTAAAAACAGACGGAACAGAGTTTTCAAATAAATTAATTGAAGATCTTGATATAACTGATGAAGGCAGCGGATGCGTTCCAATCAGCAGAGACAGTACAGGAGGATTAATGTATGTTATGAATTTGCCGTTTAATAAATTGGACCAGGTGCGGAATTTAAGTTTTGTGAAATCTATTGTGCCGATGTATGATTCTGCAGGAAAATATGAAGCGTCAATTTTTCCGCACTCCCCAAATTATAAATGGAACAATGATAATTTCGGACCATTATACATTCCTAAAAAAGGTGTAACAATAAAAATAGATACAACAAACATTGTACTTTATAACCGCATTATTGTTAATTACGAATTGAATAAAATGGAAATAAAAGGAGATAAAATTTTTATTAATGGAAAAGAAACCAATACCTATACTTTTAAATTAGACTATTATTTTATGATGGGCGACAACCGACACAATTCAGCTGACTGCAGAGCCTGGGGCTTTGTACCTGAAGATCATATTGTAGGCAAACCAGTGTTTGTGTGGATGAGTATTAAAGAAGACAATAAAATTATAGGCACTAGGCATCCAAGCGGATTCTTTAAAAAACTGAAAACGTCACTATCTGATCCAGTGCGCAGAGCACGCTTCTTCACATTCGTAACCAAAGATGGTTTGTCAAAATCTTATTTAACTCATTTCCTTGTAATAATAATCGGAATAATTGGTTTCTCTTATTATAGAAGTAAACGTAAAAATAATATTGTAAAAAAATAAGAAATTCTCATTTATCCTTTAAAAGATAATTCAGAGAAAGTCATTATTAAATTATTAGGTATTGATATTAATATCTTGTTTCGAAACCTTTTCGCTTATTTCAGGTTAAATAACAATGACTTTTCAGTATAGTTTTGTTAAAGTTTTTTTGTCTGAGTTTTTCGCAATTTCATTCAATTAGTAATTTCTTATTAATTTAATTTTTTTACTGTAAATTGAAAAAAAATTCTACCATAAAAGAATGGATAAAGGCAATATTATTTGCTTTTGTTACAATTATTTTATTCCGTACTTTTTTTTTCGAAGCATTTACTATTCCATCACCCTCAATGGAAAAGTCATTGCTTACAGGTGATTATATTTTAGTAAGCAAATTAAGTTACGGGCCCCGCCTGCCAAACACTTTGCTTTCAATTCCATTTGCACATCAGCGTTTTCCGTTTACGGAGAATACTAAATCTTACCTCGACTGGATTAAAATCCCATATCTGCGTTTGTTCGGTTCACCGGAAATAAAACATAATGATATAGTAGTATTTAATTATCCTATGGAGGAGGAACATCCAGTTGATCAGCGTATTTATTATATCAAACGCTGTGTAGCAATAGCAGGGGATACATTGGAAGTCCGGAGCGGACAAGTTTTTATTAATGGTAAATACCATGATGTCCCTGAAAAATTACAGTTTAATTATAAAATATTAACTGATATTGATTCTATTGATTCTAATGCCTTAATAAAATTAAACGTTACTGAAGGCGGAAAGATGCACAACAAAGGTGAATATTGGTTTACACTGAATACTGAAAATGCTGAAAAAATAAAGCATGTTGCTCATGTTGTAAGCGCAGAGCCCCTTCTAGAAAAAAAAGGAAGTTACAGCGATTATATGTTTCCCGAAAACGAACATTTCCTTTGGAATGTGGATTTTTTCGGGCCAATTTATATTCCTAAGGCTGGTGACTCAGTAAAATTAAATGTTGAAACTCTCCCTTTATA
>CAISYK010000859.1 GCA_903889605.1 uncultured Bacteroidota bacterium | reverse complement strand
GTACTACTATTTTTAACTTTCCCAACAAATTATAAAAATAGTTTTGGATTGGCAAAATATGTAAATTATTTTTCTGCGTTTTTTTCAATATTAAAATCAGCGAAGGGGCACATTTTTTTTACTATTCAGAACGAAGAACTAAAAAATATTAATATTTTGATTTAATCATTTGTTTAATAATATAATCCATAATATCTTTGTTTTTTTATTTCAAAAATTATGTCACTGAAAAATAATAATAAAACAGATGCAACAACCGAAGAAAAAATTGTCGAGGCGGCCCGTAAGCTTTTTACTGAAAAGGGATTTGATGCCGTCAAAACACGCGATATTGCTGATGAGGCCGGTATTAATCTAGCGTTGCTTAATTATTATTTCAGGAGTAAAAAAAAATTGTTTGAAATTATTACGAAGGAAAATTTCGGCCACTTTATACTTATTATTTCAGAAATCGTTAACGACAAAAAAACAAGTATCCGGCAAAAGATAGAAATACTTGTAGCCAATTATATCGATATGTTTTCTATTAATCCTGACATGCCTTTATTTGTATTGAGTCATGCAAAACATTATGCCCAGGAAATGAAAATCAGAGAAAAATTTATGGACTCCTATTTTTTGAAACAAGTCCAGAAAGCAATAATATCAGAAGAGATAAAGCCAATTGATCCGACTAATCTCTTATTTAACATAATGGGCCTAACAATATTCCCATTTGCCGGACGGCACATCTTCCAAAATAAAAACGGTATAACAAAGGAGCAGTTTACGGCACTTATGCAGGATCGAAAAAAAATGATCCCTATTTGGATTGAAGCAATGCTGAAAGCAAAATCATAATATTAACAAAGGGTTGAATCATAATTTTGAAATGAATGTAAATGGAATGAAAAGAACATTTTTATTGGGATCGATTTTTTTAATTGGTTTTCTGACTGATGCAAAATCATCAGTACCACTGTCAATTGATACATGTTTTGCAAAAGCAAGGATGCAATATCCTTTAATAATACAAAAAGGGTTGATTGATAAAACTAAAGATTATAATATTTCGAATGCAGGAAAAGGCTATCTGCCTCAGTTAAGCATAAGCGGACAAGCAACCTATCAGTCCGCTGTGACTAAAATTCCTTTGGAAATTCATATACCAGGCCAGAATTTTTCAATTCCGACATTGCCAAGGGATCAATTTAATCTCCACGGCGAAATTGATCAAACTCTATATGACGGCGGACTTATAAAGCAGCAAAAAGAACTGCTGAAAGCTAATGCAGATATACAGGAACAAAATATTGAAATACTGTTGTATGCATTAAAAGACAGGATAAGCCAATTGTTTTTCGGCACATTGTTAATTGATGAACAACTAAAACTAAATACTTTAACTGAAAAAGACTTTCAAAACAGCATTGATAAATTACAGGCAAATGTTGATGCCGGCAATGCCTTGAAAAGCGGGCTTAATGAACTGCAGGCAAAGCTATTGCAGCAGCAGCAAAACAAAATTGATCTAAAAGCATCACGCAAAGCCTATTTGGATATGCTTGGCCTTTTTGTTAACATGCCCCTTGATGAAAATACTATACTTGATACTCCGCAAAACATTTCTATATCCGACAATATTTTGAGGCCCGAATTATCTTTATATAATTTCCAAAAAGAAAATATTGATGTGCAGGAAAAAATACTGAACGCAAATAATCTGCCTAAACTTCTTCTATTCTTTCAGGGAGGGTATGCTCTGCCTGGATTAAACGCATTCAACGTTGATGCTGCATCGTATTATATAGGTGGTGTAAAATTTAACTGGCAATTAGGCGGGTATTATACAAAAAAAAATCAAAAGCAGATGTTATCGATTGATAAGCAGACTATTGATGTTCAAAAAGAGGTATTCCTGTTTAATACTAACCTCACACTGCGTCAGCAAAGTGCTGATATCAGCAAACTCCAGCAGATGATAAGCAAGGACAATGAAATTGTCAGCAAGCTTACCGAAGTTAAAAATTCGGCAAAAGCCCAGTTGGATAATGGAATAATAACAACACACGAATACATAGGTCAATCTGATTCAGAGGAACTGGCTAAACAAAAACTCCTGCTGCACCAGGTACAATTATTAATGGATCAGTACAATTATAAAAACACATCAGGTAACTGATAATCCTATATTAAAAATGATGAGAACAATAACGCAAATTACTATTTCGGCATTAGTATTATTGACTTCCTGCACTAACACCGAAAAAGATTTTGATGCCGCAGGAGCCTTTGAATCCATTGAAACTATTGTATCTACAGAAGCTTCAGGAACCATTAAACAATTTAATATTGAAGAAGGTCAGACCCTTCTGCCTGGCCAATCAATAGGTTATGTTGATAGTATTCAGCTGTATTTAAAGAAAAAACAATTGGAGGCACAGATAGCATCTGTAACAAGCCAGATGCCGGACATAGCCATACAGGTCGCTGCATTGCAGTCACAATTGGCTGAAGCTGAAAAAAATCAGGATCGTATGGTCAAACTGGTTAAGCAGGACGCCGCCACGCAACAGCAATTAGATAACGCTAATACCCAGACTGACATGATCAGAAAGCAGATTGAAGCGTTGAAATCATCATTAAGTATTACTTCTAATACGCTTTCAAAAAGTGCTGCACCATTGCAAAGGCAGATAGACCAATTAAATGACCAGATTTCAAAATGCCTCATAATAAACCCTGTTCATGGAACGGTATTAACCAAATACGCACAGGATCATGAAGTGGTTATGCCCGGTAAAGCATTGTATAAAATTGCTGAAACGGATACCTTGGTTATGAGAGCTTATATTACAAACTCTCAGCTCTCGGAAATTAAGCTTGGACAAAAAGTAAACGTGAGAGTAGATAAAGGGGCCAAAGAATATAGAGAATACACAGGAACTGTTTATTGGGTGTCGGATAAATCCGAGTTTACTCCTAAAACTATTCCGACGAAAGAAGAAAGAGCAGACTTGGTATATGCAGTAAAGGTGAGGGTTGTCAATGACGGCTTCTTAAAAATAGGTATGTACGGTGAAGTGAAATTTAAATGAGCGGAAAATAGAAAAAATCAGACGTTATAGACAGAATCAAATTAGAGAAAATAATGTCAAATATGGTTCAGTTGCCGCGGCCTTTAGGTCGTGGAAAAATATAGGCAGAATCAAATTAGAGAAAATAATGTCAAATATGGTTCAGTTGCCATGACCTTTAGGTCGTGGAATATGGTAAACAACAATCGGCTTTAGCCAAAAACAAATCCAGATTTTTTACATTAAAGTATTGATATATTTGAAATAGTATTAAGCTAAAGATAATACAAACACCAGTGTCGTTTAGTTTAGAAAAATAAAATGCCAACCCACTTTCTCGACTCCGCTCGAAATGACTACGTGCGATGTCAGTTCGAGCGGAGTCGAGAACTTCGCGAAGGGATTGATTTAGAAACATAACCTTAACTAAACGACATTAATACAAACAATATAAATAAGACCCGCGACTTTAAGGCCATGGC
>CAISYK010000858.1 GCA_903889605.1 uncultured Bacteroidota bacterium | reverse complement strand
TTTATACCCAAAACATCTCTGCCAAAATATCCGGAAAGGTAAATCCGATCCTTGCCCGATAGCTGATAGTTAGCTTTCAAATTAAAATCATAAAAATATAACTGAGAGCTTTTTAACTCCGGACTTGGTAACAGCGAGTTTGGCGCTATTTTTAAAAACATATCTGCATAAGTCCTTCTTCCTGAAATAATAAATGAACCTTTGCCTTTGTTTATAGGTGCTTCAATGGTTAAGCGTGAAGCGATAAGGCCAATCCCGCCTGTTGCAGATAACTTTTTACTGTTGCCGTCATTCATTTTTATATCCAGGACAGATGAAATTCTACCGCCGTACTCAGCAGGAATGCCGCCTTTATACACTTCAATATTTTTTATTGCATCTGAATTAAAAACAGAGAAAAAACCTAACAAGTGAGAAGGATTATAAACAGAGGCTTCGTCTAATAAGATAAGATTCTGATCCGCACCGCCTCCGCGAACATAAAAGCCTGAATTGCCTTCACTTATTCCTTTGATTCCCGGCAGCAACTGAATAGTTTTAAGAATGTCCTTTTCACCAAAAAAAACGGGTATATTTTTAATGTCCTTCACATCAAGTTTTTCAACACTCATTTGAACAGATGAAACATTTTTATCACTTTTTTCGGCGGAAACTTCCACGACTTTCAGATCTACAATTTTTTCACCTAATTCAATGTTTAACTTCCTGCTGCTGTCAAAATTTATTACAGTATCAATAGTATTATAACTCGCATACATGAATCTTAAAGTGTACTTGCCTTCTGGTAACGAAATGGAAAAAAAGCCATAAGCATTAGTTGAGGTTCCCGTGGCCGGCAGCTCCTTTACTGCAACCAAAGCCCCAATCATAACCTCACCTGTTTTAGCGTCTTTTATGGTTCCGCTAACCGTAAATTTATTCTGAGCAAAAATTTGAATGTTAATACCCAAAACAAAAAATACCGCAAAATATTTTATAATTGTTTTCATTATGTTAGGATTTAAAATCGTAAAAATCATTACGCATTATAAAAAAGCTGTAAGCAATAAAGAAAAAGTAAAAACAATATTGTAAAAGGAATAAATGATTTAACAATAATTAGCTATAGATACCGTCAATCAAAGAAAGTTAAACAAATATATTTATTAATAAATCAGCTATTTTTTAAAATATCCAAAAGGTGCTATTTAATATATCAAAGCGGTTATTATGTATGTGAAAGCATAAAACCAGATGATTTACGTCAATTATTGAAAATTATAATCGGATATATTTTGTAATTGCCCTATATTTGCCAAAAATTTTATAAAACAACCTAAAATGAAAAAAATATTTTATCTAATTGCTTTTTTACCATTGGCTTTTGGCTGCGGCGGCAATAAAAGCGGAAGCATATTATCACCAGAAGACAGTTTAAGGGCTGTTTCCGGCGGTCAGAAGGTCCGCATACATGATCAGGATTCAAGTATGCAGTCATTTATCAGGGGGTTCAACGAAATTCAGGATAATCTGGATATTATTAAG
>CAISYK010000857.1 GCA_903889605.1 uncultured Bacteroidota bacterium | reverse complement strand
TGAGGTTAGTTTTAAAACTCTGTAATATTATTTGGAACGAGCATGTTCGCTTAACACAAACGCTGATGAATCAACCAGCCAGCGGACATGCGAGTTCCATACAGCCTTTAAAAAACAAATTATAAACGCATGAATATTCTGATTTGTGACGACCATAAAATCGTTCGCGATGGTTTGCGGCAAATACTTCTCCAAATGGATGAGGTGGTTGTGGTAACCGAAGCTGCAGATGGTAATGAAGCACTTGGACTTTTAAATCAAGCGGTTTACGATATTACGATACTTGACATCTCACTTCCGGACAGGAGTGGTTTGGAGACGCTTCAGATGATTAAAACAAAATGGCCCGCTGCGAATGTATTAATGCTAAGTATGCACCCCCAGGAACAATATGCCCTGCGGGCTCTTAAGCTTGGTGCATCAGGTTACCTAACCAAAGATACTGCATCTGAAGAGTTGTTGCTGGCCGTAAAAAAAATATCGGCAGGCGGAAAATATATTTCACAATCACTGGCCGAAAACCTCACTTTTCATCTTGACAAAGAAAACCAACGGCAAAAACACGAAACCCTTTCTGTCCGCGAATTTGAGATCATGATAAAAATCGCCATTGGAAAGTCACTTACAGAGACCGGAAATGAACTTTGTATATCCGATAAAACGGTGAGTACCTACAGAAGACGCATTATGGAGAAAATGGGTTTAAATAAAAATGTGGAACTCACGAAATACTGTATCGAAAACAATCTTGCTTACTGACTAAGCATTTCGGATTCAATTTGCTGTATCACAAGTATATGTAACTCTAAATAGACGCAGCCTTTAGGCTACGGACATGGAAAAAATCAACGGCCTGGCACAATTTATCATACCTGTACCAGCTGATTTTTTTTTCTCCATTCAGGAAAAGGTTGTTGTTTTTTGGCCAGAAAAGCGCGTTTCAGGGAATGTACTGTGCCAAAACCACAGCATTCAGATAACACTTCCAGCGAAAAGGATGGATTTTTTTTAATTACTTTCTCCAGTTCATCAACCCTGAAACTATTGACAAAAGTGCAGAAATTCTGATCGTATTGCTGATTGATGATGGATGAAATATAGGTTCTATTCGTCCCAACGGATTGAGCTACATCCAGAATCGTTAAATTCATGTCCAGATAAATCTTTTCTTCATTGAACAGCGCCAGGATTTTTTTTAATATTTTCCTTTGAGCAACATTTAGGCTCCCGGTGTCATGTGTGAATTCTTCCGTTTCAATTTCAAATGTTGGATTTAGCACTTTTTGCTTTTGACCAATCCAGCCAATAGCAAAAAACATTGTAGCGTAAACAACAGTGACACATATAGAAATCAAAGTTGGAAGAAAGGCAGTCATATCGTGCATAAAATAAGATCTGCCCATTGAAGCCCAGAAAATAGCAACTATGCCAACGCATAAAAAAACCAAATTCGATAATTGTACTTTAGACGCATTATCATCTTCTAAATGAGAATAATATTGCCCTGCTTTTTTCCCGTATTTTTTAATCAATATAAAGTTTCCTGCAGCTACAGCAATTATCTGAACAATTATGGCGATACGGATAAGTAAAAGAATGAATTTCAAATACTGAACCCCCGGGGATAAGGATTGATAGTTGCTTCTGTCAAAGACCCACTTTTTGTATTCCTCAAATGGAGTAGCCAGCATCCCTGCAACATAAAGCAGGAATATTAATGTAGGGACAATCAGAAAACGAGCATGCGCCTTGTAAGAAAATTTATCGTCAACTGTAAGCAATCGTATGTAAATATAAAACATAGGATACAATAAAAGTGCAGCAAATTGAAGTAAGGGTTCAAAAAAGGGTATGCAAATTTTAACAGGGATGAATATGAAAATATTGAAGAAGAAAACTAAAAATGCCAACAGCATTATTTTTCCTAAAATACGTTGAGGATTAGTGTGATTTTTAGTGTCAAAATTAAGTAAGATAGTCCAGAATAATGTGACTAACAAAGGCGTAAGCAGTAATAAAGATTTTAACATTGACCTGATTTATAGGCCGTAAATGTAATAAAATAATTAGCGCTAAATTCTTAAAATTTACCTTTTGTCCTATTTATTTATACCTTTTACACTTTAAAATTTACCTTTTGTAAGTTCAACGTAGACCTCAGAATTTACTTTTGCAGAGATTTTTTGCGAAAAAAAGAATCTGTTATGCGCAATATAAAATGAATCGCATGTACCCAAAAAAGAACACCCGTATGAAAAAAAGCATTA